>JBASBA010000165.1:0-2822 GCA_049650885.1 Alteraurantiacibacter sp.
GGCTGTGTTCGAACCCTTCATGGGATCCGGTACCACGCTGATCGCGGCGGAAACCACCGGGCGCGTGTGCTTCGGGATTGAGTTGAACGCCGTCTATGTCGATGTAGCCATCGAACGTTGGCAGCAGTTCACCGGTGCCAATGCCGTGCTGGAAGGAACCGGCGAGACCTTTGCCGACCTGAAGGCAAAGAGGCTTGCGGCATGAACGCGTCCATTCCGCCCTGCCAAGTCAGGCACTGGCCGCCTTGGCAGCGTGGATTCGGACAGGGTCGCCATCCGGCTTGGAATGGCAGTGCTGGTCAGCTTTGAGACACGAAAGGCGAAGTATGAATGGTAGGCTCAATCGCAGTGCCGTCATTTTCGGTGGCGTGGCGATCGAACGTCTTGAAACCCGGCGGCAAGATCGTCCCGGCGCGTGCCTCTGAGACAAAGATGTGCTTGCTGTTCGCTGGCGTCACCAAAATTACCGCGGGGTCATCGAGCGTTCCGATATAGATTCCGATCCGATCGGACCAACGCTCGAACGTCAGCGCCAGCTTCGTTCCGCAATCGGCGCAGAAATGGACATTGACATCTTTGCCACTGCCTTCTGACGGCAGTGTATAAGTTGATGGATTGTTCCCGGTGAAAGTGAATGACGCACGCTCAAATATGGGCTCGATCATTCGGTCGGACCCGGTAGCGCGCTGGCAGAACCGACAATAGCAGATGGTCACCCAAAGCGGATCACTTCCAGTGTCGTAACTGACTTTGCCGCAAAGGCAGCGGCCCTCGTATCCGGAAGACATTCTTTGCTCCAACTTGACCACCGCTTAAACCATAACGAACAGGGAATGGCCTAAAATCAAGGAGATTATAGATTCCACGGGTGTCGGCTGCGTGTCCGACGCCGCCGCGCGGCAAAGTTCATTTACTCTGGCCAATCCGATAGGTTCTTACCCCGCCTTCTTCCTTTGCCGAGGTCACGACCAACCCCAGCTTCTTGCCCAGTGCCCCCGACCTGGCACCGCGTATGGTGTGGGCCTGCCAGCCGGTAGCGGCCATGATCGCCTCCATCGTGGTCCCTTCGGGAGCCTGCAGCATCGCGATCAGCATGGCCTGTTTGGTCCCGGCGCGCGGGGTTGGCGGCTTGGGCGCGGGTACCTCGGCGGCGTTGTCGCGGATGGCGGACATCGTTTGCACCACCACCGGCTCGATTCCGATGGCCAGCAAGCCAGCATCGGTGACGACCAGCGTGGTGCCGTGGCCATCGCCGGTTTCCCGCCAGAGCGGCTCGCTGCGACGCATGTCAGCGTCGATCTCCTCGATCCAGCCGCGTCCGATCATCATGCTGACGACCTTTTTCGCGGCGGCACCGTGCAGCCCCTTGGGCAACGGCATGGCGATGTTGTCGGGGCGCTGGGCCCCGGCGCTGAGGATGAGGGTCTGGGTTTCGGTCAGCTTGGTCATGGTCGGCTCCGGATGCGGGCGTGCGGAATGCGTTGCCCTTCTACGAGGCCAAGCCCCGCCATTGCGGGGCTAGTCCGGGGCGGGGTCACGTCACGAGGCGTGCTCACCCTCGTGGAAGGCGCTGTCGGTGATCTGGCGCAGCAGACTGGCGTAGTGGTTCAGGGTGCCGACATCGCCCCAATTGATCTCGTCAGGGTGAGAGTTGAAGTGATCGTCGCTGAGGGTTTTCAGGCGCTCGAGCATTACGTCGATCTCGGTCTTCGCGGCGATGAAGGCGGTCAGGGCCTTTTCACTCTGTGCTGTGGCGCAGCGGGTGGTCATGGTCTGATCTCCGGGGTGAGTTGCATCGTTTTCGTGCGATCAGAATCGCTCTGCGGGCGAGTCTAATCAACTGAATAGCAAGCAATATCATTGCTTTATTCGGAGCGTGCAGGGCCATGGAGGGGATGAGCGAGCGAGAGTATTCGGCCCATTCCGGCATCTCGCGCGGGGCGATCCAGAAGGCTCGCAAGGCCGGGCGTCTGGTGGTCTACGGTGATGGCTCGATAAACGCCGCAGCCTCGGACGTTCGACGCGCCGAGATGACCGACCCGGACCAGCAGCGCCGCAGCACCGGTGGCGACAGCGGCTTCTCAGGGCCAGCTGACAGCTCGTCCTATCTGAAGGCGCGAACCGCGCTGACCGTCTACCAGGCGCAGGAACGCCAGCTGGCGATCCAGAAGAAGAAGGGCACGCTGGTCGATCGGGCCCGGACGGAAACGCTGGTGTTTCGCCTGGCGCGACAGGAACGCGACGTCTGGGTGACCTGGCCCAGCAGAGTGGCGGCGCTGATGGCCGCCGATCTCGCAGCAGAGGTGGAAAAACAATCCGGCACACCGGAGCGACCGGGGCGCCCGGTGATCATCGAGGCCGCGATCCTGCAGAGGGTGCTGGAAACCCATGTCAGAGCGCAACTCGACGCCCTTGCCGATCTCCGGGTCAGCCTCGGATAACGACGACGCGGCCAACGGCTATCTGCCCGAAGATCAGCTGACGGATGGGCTCGACCTCGGGTTTGACGGGGCCGAGGACATTCTGAGGTCCTGGCGGCGTGGGATGCGGCCCGATCCGGACCTGACAGTTTCGGAATGGGCGGACCAACACCGCAAGCTGTCCTCTCGTGCCTCGGCCGAACCGGGCCAGTACCGAACCGCGCGCACGCCATACTTGCGCGAGATCATGGATGCGTTGTCGCCGCGCCATCCCGCGCAGCGGATCAGCTTCATGAAAGCCGCACAGGTCGGGGCAACCGAGGCAGGCAACAACTGGATCGGCTTCGTGATCCACCACGCGCCGGGACCGATGCTGGCGGTGCTGCCGACGGTGGAGATGGC
>JBASBA010000166.1:0-1955 GCA_049650885.1 Alteraurantiacibacter sp.
GACGCGTGTCGAGCTCCCTGATCGCCGTGACGAATGACGTCCCGAGGCCGTCGCTGGCCGATCGCCATGTCCATCGCGTCGATGACCAGCCGCGCCTCGAGATCGTGGCCCGTCGATCGACCGGCGATCCGCTCGCTCGGCGCCGCATCGGCGACGGAACGGTCGGACGGCACACGGCGCTGCCAGGCATGAAGGCCGCTGCGCGGCACGCCCATGACCCTCGCCATCATCCGCGCCGGGAGCGCGGCCCGGTCCGCGGTCATGGACTCGAAGGCCTCGACGAGCCGAGCCCGTCCCGTGCGAACCGGGCGCCGCCATCGTCTCTCGGACCGACGGCGCTCCGATGACGACCCCTCGAGGGGATATCGCGCTCTATCCGAAGCCGACGGCCCTCCTTGCGAAGACGCGTCGGTTCCTCGCGCCCGGGACCGGGCGGGCCGTCATCCCGGACACCGCCGTCGATGCCCGCCCGCTTAGGCCAGCCTGGGATCGTCCCGGCGCGAGGCTCGAACTCCCACGCAAGGCTCTCGACGCCGCGGCCGGCACGCGCCAGCGCGATGATCCGATCCCCGAACTCCGCAGGGTACGAGCTCACCGGCCTCGCCATGCGGACACCTCCCCGCGATGGCCGAAACACGCCTAAGGAACCGGGGGGACACCACAGTCAGCAAGCCGCGTTCGCGCAGCGCAGCGTTTTGACAGCCTAGTTCAGGGTGCCGTAGCGAGTGGGCGTAAGCATTTACATAGCTTCCAGCTATCACGCTAGGATCCGTGATGTGAATCCCGGCCAACCTTCGTGCAACAACGCCACGGAAGCTGTTCGGACAGATCCAGTCACCTATCCGAGTAATGGTTATTTACAGTTTGACAATAGTTCTTGGGCACAAGAACATACTAAGCGGTCAAGTTGAGCCGATCAGGTCGGAAGTCCGGCGGCACGGAATGTCACGGCCACGTAAGCGGCTTTATCAGAGCCGAAGGGTTCGGCGGAAAGATATGCCTCGGTAGAGAAGTTCGGGTAGAGTGAGATGAGCCGACGAACAGTCGCGCCAGCTTGTGCTTTATGCCCGAGTGCAAACTCGCACGCAGCACGGTAAGCCAATGTCTCGACGTAATTTTGTGGCGCAAGCTTCAGCGACACGAGCGCATCAGCGGTATCGCCCTTGAAAAAACGCGTATAACCAATCGGAAGGTGGTACACTTCGGGCGTATTCTCATTGAGTGCAAGCGCGTATGCGTGCCAACGCTCTGCGTCATCATACATGTCAGTCTTGAGCGCAGCGAAGGCTGCCGCTCCGATGTAGAGATCGGCACTTGCGGGAGAATCGGCAACCGTCTTGTGCAGAAGGGTGCGGGCGGTCTGCTTGTCGCCCTCGGTCACCGCAATCCAAGCTCCCATAAGACATGCCCAGGGCCCACCACGGGGGCGCAGCGCGTAGGCTTTATGAGCAGAATACATCCGCGCCGCAATCAGATCGTCAAGCTCGCTGCCCGAAGCAGACTTCGCTATAAGGCCGTAGGTACTGGAAAGAGCCGCCCACGCTTCGGCGTAGTCGGGATTCAGTTTCACAGCCGTCTCGAGGAAGCGCACGCCATCTTCGAAACCTTCGGACGTATACTTACCGACCGCTGTCACGCCGCACTGGAAGTTCTCGTAGGACCCAAGGCTGTCCCGTGCGAGATGTCTCGTGCTGCTTTCGGTAAACTCCGCTAGTTTACCGGTCCACAAGTTGGTCAGATCATTGTAGATGCCGAATACGATCCGATCCTGCAGTTTGGAAATGCAGTCGATCGATTGAACCCAGCGACGTGACCATACCACCGTCCCATCGTTTGTATCCAGTGTGTTTGCCGTCACCCGCAGGCTAGGCAGTTCGCTGTGTTCAATGCACTGAACCGTGCCACTCACGATCCAGCGGGCACCTCGCTGACGGGAATCGTCGACGGCATTGATG
>JBASBA010000167.1:0-3531 GCA_049650885.1 Alteraurantiacibacter sp.
CCACATGAAGAGGACGGCGAGCGTCGCGATGCCGATCAGGACCAGCAGCACGCAAAGCCCCCAGACCAATCCACTCGACAGGATGCTGGTGCCGTCCCCGCGCATCGAACGTCATTCCTGTCTTCCGCGGCCCGAGCGGAGATACTTGACCAGCGCGATTGCCGCGAGCACCAGCACGCCCACGATCAGCAGCCACACGAGCCCCATGGCGATCATCATGCCGCCGCCCATCATTCCACCATCCATCATCATGCAATTCATCCTCTGGCCATTCCCGGGTCGGGTCCGGCACGACACCGTGCCGGACGATGTGTCGGATCATTCGACCGCGTAGACCGTGGGGTTCACGCCGTCTTCGACGGTGTAGATCTTGAAGGGTTCCTGCTTTTCGCCGCCCATGCCGGGCGAGCCCATCGGCAGTCCCGGAAGCGTCACGCCGGCAATTTCCGGGCGTTCGTCCAGCACCCGATTGACCACCTCGATCGGCACGTGACCGCTGATGACGTAGTCGCCGATGAAGGTCGTGTGGCACCCTTGGAAGTCGTCCGGAATGCCCGCCTCCCGGCTGATCTGCGCCAGATCGTGCGTTGGCTTCACGTCGACGGTGAAGCCGTTCTCGCGAAGGTAATCGGCGTAGTTCTCGCAACAGCCGCATTGCGGGTTCTTGTAGAGCGTCACCTCCTCGGCCGCGGCCGGTGCTGCGTTCAGGGTCATTGCCAGGACGGCGGCACCGCCGGCGACGGCGAGACTGGAAAATCCGAGTATCTTTTTCATGGTTTTCGTCCTTTCGAGGGTTCGGTTTGCGCGTTCAGGTCTTCGTCGTGCCTGGATCGACGCGGATGACGCCCATCATGCCCGCCGCCTGGTGTTCGAGAATGTGGCAGTGGAACATCCAATTGCCCGGGTTGTCCGCGACAAACGCGATCTCCACCCGTTCCTCCGGCGCCATCATGACCGTGTCCTGCCATTCGCGATGGCGGGTCGGCTGGCCGTTTCGGGCGATCACGCGGAAGGAATGGCCATGCAGGTGGATCGGGTGCGGCCAGGCGGTGCGGTTGTCCATCTCGAAGACCTGCGACGATCCGAGCGGCAGGGTCAGCAGGGGGTCCATGACGTGCCCGGTCGCAGCCTTGCCATTGATGAACCACATGTTGCCCTGGCGCATCTGGTCCATCATCGACCCCATTCCGCCGCCCATCATCAGCTGTCCCATCATCCCGCCGTTGAAGACAATCCGATGGCGGGCGGCCGCGGCCACGTCCGGCTCTGCCAGCGGGTTCGAGGGCAGATCCATCGACCAGTCCGGCACCGACGCGCGCAGGACGTCCGGGCCATAGGCGAGATCGACGAGGCGATATTCCAGGCCTTCGTAGAAGACGTCGGTGATGGTCTCGACCGCGTCGGGCCGGCCGGTCAGGTCGAGGACGAGGTCGAGGCGCATGGCCGGACCGACCACCACGATGCCATCCGTCGGGGCATGCGGCGCGACGGGCTGCCCGTCCATCGCGACGATGACGGGTTCGAGGTCGCCGAAGTCCAGGCCGAAGATACGGGCATTCGCGGCATTGATCAGACGCAGCCGGATGCGCTCTCCCGACCGCACCGCGATCCGTTCGGGTATCTTGCCGTTGATGGTCACGGTGTTGCCGATCCGGCCGCCATGCATGGCGTCGTGCCGGCTGCCGAAATCGTCGGCCAGTTGACCGTCCTGGGTCATCCGCCAATCGTCGAGCATCCAGGTCAGGTCGCGGTCCACACGGATCGGATCGGCCTCCTCGACGATCAGCGGGCCATAGAGGCCGCGTCCGACCTGCTCGAAGCTGCGCTGATGCGGATGATACCAGAACGTGCCCGCATCCAGCGCATCGAACTCGTAGAGAAAACTGCCGTCTACGGGGATCGGCGTCTGCGTCAGGTGCGGCACCCCGTCCATCGCATTGGGCGTGCGGATGCCGTGCCAGTGGATCGTGGTCTCCTCATCCAGCCCGTTCTCGGCCCGGACCCGGATCCTGTCGCCCTGACGAACCCGTATCTCCGGCCCGGGGACGATCCCGTTATAGCCCCAGATATCGGTCGGCCCGTAAGGAGCGGGGCGCAACCCGGCCGCGCCGCGCGCCGCACGAAGTCGAAGCGGGGTATCGGACGTGTCAGCCCACGCTGCACGCATCGGATACAGCAGGGAGACGGAGGCGAGCGCCGCTCCGGCGCAAAGCACATCGCGTCGTGAAATCGGTCCTTGGGTGGTCATCTGATCCGTCCTGGTCTGAAGGAATGGCACTTGGCCGGATAAGGCCAGCGCACCGCTCGGCCCTTGCAACCTGCAAGGCCGGGAACGTGTTCAGACAGGCAGTTTTGGAGGAAACGGATCGAGTGACGGGAAAATGTCGGGGAGGATAAGTCGCTCGCATTCGGCGTGGAGAGAGCCGAGCGCTATGGGGAAGATCCCCGAGGAAGTCTCGGGAGCTGTCAAGGCTGCGGACCCGCCCGCTCCACAAGGAACCGGACACCCGCCTTCACAAAGGATGCCATTGGCAGACCCGGAGGAGACGCAGCCATCACAATTCCGGTCGGCAGCCTCACCACCATCCATTTGAAGCATCGGCATGTCATTCGCGGTCGCTGACGACCTCTCAGGCGCCCACAGCGCGGTGAAGACGACCGCAAGGATCAGAACGAGATGAAAAACACGACGCATGGCTACTCTATGCAACCTTCCAGTGGGAGGATGCCAAGCAGTTTCTGTTCACATCACTGCGAGGTTCGTCGACAGATAACGATGCAAGGGGGCATTGAAGAAAGTCGTGTCAGATCTGACGCTCGAGAAGCTGATGCTGAGAGAAGCCGCCTCGGGAAACTTTTAAGCCCCGCGCGCCGCCGAGCCTGCGTCGATCACATCCGAATGAAGTTTTCCGTCTCGGAACGCTTCGCCTGCCGCGTGCTCGGCCAGCATTGCTCGACCCAGCGAAAGGCGCAGCGATCTCTTCCGGCTTGAGTCTCTTCTGGGGTATTCCTCGTCCTCCATCCGGCTCGAAAGCCTCCTTCAGGGAGGACCACTTTTCAGGGGGTAGGCCACTCGCGGTCGCATCTTTATCCATTGACGTCATCCATGCTCATATCAAAACCTCCGGTGAAACCGGCACGATTGCTTCTGCTGTACCGCGCTTTGGGCACAGTCTCGCGGCAGCCACGCTTGAGGTGCATGACGCCCTCACCACGAAGTGTTCGATCTGTTAGCCTTGATCTTGTAAGCTATCGAAATTCTCCGCCCCACTTCGCGAATTCGTTCCGCGCCGTTCAACGTGATCGGTCCCCGAGCACCCGGAGTTCTTTCGCCATGCGAGTTCGCAACAGCATGAACGTGTTTTCCCTCTTGGTTTGCACCCTCATCCCGGCTGCCGTTCAGGCGCAAATCTTTACCTCGGTCGAGGAAATCGGTGTGCCGAGCGGAGATTCTGCAGAGGAGCCGTCCCTCGTTGCCCTGCCGGACGGGCGCATCCTCATGTCGTGGATCGAAGTTCGGGGAGAGGTTTA
>JBASBA010000168.1:0-5306 GCA_049650885.1 Alteraurantiacibacter sp.
ACCGTGAGGCGTTCTGCCGTGCCGGCCGCTGCGTATTTGCCGAGATTTTCGATCCCATCCGATTTCAGCACAAACAGTTCGCGCGTGGTCAGGAAGGGAAACATACCTTCGGGCATGGCATGGCCAGAAGCAACGACCTCCGCCTCCACCGTATCCCGCCCGAGTTCTGCGATCAGTTGGTCGGTCGCGGTATTGTCACTGATGGAAATCATGAGTGTCGCCAGCGTGTGCAAGGTGACAGGTGCGCCTGCTGGCCAGTTCTGAAGCTGGCCGCTGGGATAGCTGCGCTGCGACAGGGTGACCACGTCATCCCAGCTGCGTTCACCCGCCGCGATCGAACGGCCAAGGGCAGACAGGACATACAGCTTGAAGGTGGAACCGATGGCGAACTGTTGATCCGCATTATGGGATAGAAGCGGTTCGCCAACGCCAAGGCGCGTTACCAACACGCCAACTTCTCCGGGCAGGGCGTCGATATCGCTCAGCAATTGTTCGGTGCTATCGCCAATCGGGCGCACATCATTCAGGACAAAGCTGTTCACCTCAAAAGGCTCTGCCGTTTCGAGCGTAAACGATCCGCTGGCCAGACCACGCTCAAATCGGATGGCGATGGTGGCACCGTTTGCAGACACGGGATCCAGCGTCTGGACACCTACCAGCGGGCCGAACTGCCCCTCCATCTGCTGCTTGATCGCCAGAAATCGCGTTTCGGAAACGGCTGACACGAACCCGTCGTCGAAGACATCCTCATAGGTTGCATCGCCCGCCATGGCGGCCAATATGTCATCGCCGCGCTGCTCCAACCGTGCGCTCTCCTCCGCCGTTTGCGCGATGGCAGGGGTTGCGACTAATGCCGCGAGAACGGCAAGCGATGCTGGGAAAGGGTGATTCATCCCGGCATCTTGGCGCACAATTACGCGTCGATCAAATCGCGATCCATTTCACCCGCGCGGTTCTGAATGAAATTGAAGCGATGTTCGGGATTGCGGCCCATCAACTGGTCCACCAGTTCCTTCACTGCAAAACGCTGCTCGTTTTGTTCGGGCAGGGTAATGCGGATGAGCGATCGGCTGGCCGGGTCCATCGTGGTTTCACGCAGTTGCTGCGGGTTCATTTCGCCAAGGCCCTTGAAGCGGCCAACATCCACCTTCTTGTTTTTGAAAACGGTCGCTTCCAGCTCTGCGCGATGCTCATCGTCACGGGCGTACCTGCTCTCTTTCCCGGCGGTCAGCCGGTAAAGTGGCGGCTGGGCAAGATAGAGATGGCCCTTGCGCACAAGGTCCGGCATTTCCTGGAAGAAGAACGTCATCAGCAATGTGGCGATATGGGCGCCGTCTACATCGGCGTCGGTCATGATCACCACGCGGTCATAGCGCAGCGCCTCGGCATCGCACTCCTTGCGCATCCCGCACCCCAGCGCCAGTGCCAGATCGGCAATTTCGGAATTGGCGCGGATCTTGTCGGCCGTGGCGCTGGCGACATTCAGGATCTTGCCGCGAATGGGCAGGATCGCCTGCGTCTTGCGGTTGCGCGCCTGCTTTGCACTGCCACCTGCGGAATCGCCCTCTACGATGAACAGTTCGGTCTCACCCTCGGTTTCGCCGCTGCAATCGGTCAGCTTGCCGGGCAGGCGCAGTTTCTTTGCATTGGTGGCCGTCTTGCGCTTGATCTCGCGTTCCTGCTTGCGCTTAAGCCGCTCTTCCATCCGCTCCATCACGGAGCCGAGCAGCGCCTTCCCGCGATCCATGTTGTCAGACAGGAAATGGTCGAAGTGATCCCGCACAGCGTTTTCCACCAGGCGCGCGGCTTCGGGAGAGGTCAGGCGGTCCTTCGTCTGGCTCTGGAACTGCGGATCGCGGATGAAAACGGACAGCATGATTTCCGCGCCCGTCATGACATCATCTGCCGTCAGGTCTTTCGCCTTCTTGGTGCCGGTGAGATCGCCGAATGCGCGAAGGCCCTTGGTCAGCGCAGCGCGCAGGCCCGCCTCGTGCGTGCCGCCATCGGGCGTTGGCACGGTGTTGCAATACCAGCTGGTGGAGCCATCGGACCACAGTGGCCATGCCACCGCCCATTCCACGCTGCCCATTTGCTGGCCATCGTCATTCACGGCAAAGTCCTGCTTGCCGGTGAAGAAATCTGTGGTCACACATTCGCGCGTTCCCACTTCTTCTTTCAGGTGATCGGCCAGTCCGCCGGGAAACTGGAAGGTCGCTTCGGCAGGGACTTCGTCAGAGGCTAAGGACTCCGCGCATTTCCAGCGAATTTCCACGCCGGCGAACAGATAAGCCTTTGATCGGGCCAGCTTGAATAACCGCTTCGGGTTAAACTTGCGTTCCCCGAAAATTTCCTTGTCGGGAATGAAGGTGACACTGGTACCGCGACGGTTGGGTGTGTCGCCCACTTTGGCGATCTTGCCCTGCGGCAGGCCCTTGGAAAATTCTTGCGCGTAGACTTCCTTGTTGCGCGCCACTTCCACCCGCGTGTGGCTGGAAAGAGCATTGACCACGGATACGCCGACACCGTGCAGGCCGCCGCTGGTAGCATAGGCCTTGCCAGAGAACTTTCCGCCAGAATGCAGCGTGGTCATGATAACTTCCAGCGTGGATTTGCCGGGAAACTTTGGATGTTCGTCCACCGGCATGCCGCGACCGTTATCGGTAATGGTCAGCCGGTTGCCTTCTTCCAGCACCATCTCGATACGATTGGCGTGGCCTGCCACCGCCTCGTCCATCGAATTGTCGAGAACTTCTGCGGCAAGGTGGTGCAGGGCGCGATCATCCGTGCCGCCGATATACATGCCGGGCCTACGGCGAACGGGTTCAAGCCCTTCCAGTACCTCAATCGATGAAGAGTCATAATCGCCGTCGCCAGCGGGCATCTTTTCAAAAAGGTCGTCGCTCATGCCGTTGATATAGGCACGGAGAATCCGTGTCTACAAGCGGCGAAGCAGAACTATCCGGCAGTTAGAAGCCAGTGGGCGCTGGATCCACGACGGTGAAAACGCCGTTCCCCACCTGGCGAACTTCCATTGCGCGCTCTCCGATGCCCATGCTGGTGAAACGGATTGCGCCATCGAGGCCCAGAAAACCGCCGTCGTCCAGAAGCAGGCCCGCGGGTAGATCGGTTCCGGGACGCCAATCGCGTGTCAGGCGCAGGGTCAGCAGGATAGCGTCATAGCCGAGCGTGGCGATGCGATAGGGCTGTTCACCAAAACGTGATTGATAGCTGGTGGCGAACTGGCGATACCGGTCGTCCGGCACGGCAGAAAACCATGCGCCGCGGATCGACCCGTCATTCAGAAGATCGTCCTGCCGGCTCCACAATTCGGTTCCGATGATGGATGGCAGCGCGTCGCCCGCATTTTTAAGACGCGGTGCGGCCATGGCGGCAAGGCGCGCATTGTCTGCGATCAGAACGGTATCGAAACCGCCCGCCGAATTCAGCCGCTCTGCCGCGCTGATGATAGAGGTGTTGCCGCGGTCATAGCGCTGGACACCAACGATGGTGCCACCGCGCGCCAGAACCGCCTGCTCTGCCGCAGCTGTCGTCCGGTTGCCATAATCGCCGCGGGGGGCAAGAACCGCAAAACGGCGCGCGCCCTGATCGGCGGCAAAGTTTACTGTTCGTGCAACCGATTGCTCTGGAATATGGCCCATCACGAACACATCGGCACGCGCAACGGTGGTATCGTTGGAAAAGGTGATAAGCGGCACGTCATTGGGGCGCGCCTGTGCCAGCACGGCGCCCACGTTATCACGCTGTAGCGGCCCCAGGATCAGGCGGTTGCCATCACTGATCGCACGGCTTGCAGCGGCGCCGGCACCTGCATTGGTATCATACGTGGTGATGCGCAGGTTTTCAGCGCCCGTGTCCAGCAACGCCATCGTGGTGGCATTGGCGATGGACTGGCCGACGTCTGCGTTGGAACCGCTCATCGGCACCAGCAACGCCACGCGGTGGCGCCCCTCATCCTGCGGCAAGACAGCGCGATCGGGCGTCGTCGGCTGCTCTATAACGGGATCGCCGCGATCGGGGGTGGGGGCATCGCCGCCCGGAATCACCTGACAGGCAGCCAGCAGCAGACTGCCCATACCAACCGCCACAATGCGCTTCATTTTACCCAACATGCTTGCTTGCTCCGCTGAACATGGTTCATGGCCCCCATTGTGAGCGAACCGAACGAACCCTTATCTCCCGGCCTCTATATAGTCGCGACGCCGATTGGCAATCTCGGCGATATCACCGTGCGTGCCAGCAGGGTGCTGGCGCAGTGCGATGGCATCGCGTGTGAGGATACGCGGGTAACACAGAAACTTATCAGGCACTTGGGCATTTCCAAGCCGCTTTGGCGATATGATGATCATTCCGCCCCCAATGATCGCGCGCGCCTGATCGAATCGATGCGCGATCGGGCCGTGGCGTTGGTGAGCGATGCCGGAATGCCCCTGGTGTCCGATCCCGGGTTTCGCCTGGTTCGTGAAGCGCGAGAGGCGGGGATACCGATCACGGCGCTACCCGGCGCGAATGCACCGCTGACGGCGCTGGCGTTATCAGGCCTGCCAAATGATCGCTTCCTCTTCGCTGGCTTCCTGCCGTCAAAAGAAAAGGCGCGGGCAGAGGTGCTGCGGGAATTGGGCGTGGTTCAGTCGACACTGATATTTTTTGAAACCGCGCCTCGCCTTGCAAAAAGCCTTACCGCGATTGCCAGCGTATTGCCGGGACGGGGCGTTGCGGTGGCACGGGAACTCACGAAATTTTACGAGGAGTGTCGCAGCGGTTCGCCCGAGGATCTGCTCATCCACTATCAGGCGCACCCTCCCAAAGGTGAAATCGTGCTGTTGATCGGGCCACCGCCACAGGTGGAGCACGATGCCGGCGATGCGGACGACATGCTGCGAGAACTGCTGGAAACGGAGAAGCCATCGCAGGCTGCCGCACAGGTGGCCAAGGTGACAGGTCTGGACCGCAAGACGCTGTATGCCCGCGCGATGGAACTGAAGGCGCAATGAAGCGCCAGCTTGCCGAACAGCGCGGTCGCAAGGCCGAGGACGATGCCGCGCACTGGCTGGAAGGGCAGGGGTGGGACATTCTTGCGCGCCGCCGCAAGACATCCGTGGGGGAGATTGACCTGGTGGCCAAACGCGACGGATTAATCGCCTTTGTCGAGGTAAAGTGGCGTCAACGCGCCGCCGATCTGGATCTGGCAATTGACGAACACCGCCTCTCCCGCGTCGCCGCAGCGGCAGAGAGCGTTGCGCATGAATACGCGACCAACGGCGAGGATATGCGGATCGATGTGATCC
>JBASBA010000169.1:0-12577 GCA_049650885.1 Alteraurantiacibacter sp.
TATCTCAGGCGCGATGTCCTCGATGCCGGCATTCGCCCAGACATCGCCGGAAACGCCATCCGCAGAAACGGCGGTTGCCGATATTTCGGATGATGCCATCATTGTGACCGGCACCCGTCGCTCCACCACGCTGATGGATACGCCCATAAACATCACCGCCATTGGAGCCGAGCAACTGGAGCGGCAGCGTATCGACGATATTCGCGATATTGCGGACTTTACACCGGGCATCACGATCTCCGACACCGGTCCGGGCAGCACGGGTTCGATCGTACTGCGCGGTCTGAATGCATCCGGCGTCGGTGACTTCGGCAGCAACTTCGACGATTCCCTCGGCATTTATCTTGGTGAAACGCCACTTTATTACGATTTCAAGCTGATCGATATCGAGCGTGTCGAGACACTTCTGGGACCGCAAGGCACGCTTTATGGCCTGGGAACGCTTGCAGGTGCCATCCGCTACATTCCCAACCGCCCCGATCCCACCAGCTTTGAAGGCAATGCGCACGGCCGTTTCTTCGTCCGGTCCGAAAGTGACAACGTCGGCTATCAGGTCGACGGGATGATCAACATTCCGATCATCAGTGATTTCATCGCCTTCCGCTCTGCCACCGGCTATTACTTTGACCCTGGTTACATAGACTATCCGCTTCTGGTGCAGGAACCCGGCGTGTCCCTGCCGCAGCCGGACGGGCCTGATACCATCTCCCAGGCCGGTTATGATGCCAACCTTTACGAAGTTGAAGATCGCAATTTCGAGAGGACATTCACCACCCGTAACCAGCTGCTGATGCAGACCAGCGAAGACCTGAAGCTGATCCTGACCTATGCCTATCAGGAGACCCAGACAGATGGTGCGGGATCAAACAGCGCCGGTGTTTTCGGGACGGGTGTTTATGAGAATGCCAGCCGCTTCCTTGAGCCGGTGGACCGCCATGCCCATCTCGTAAGTGCAGAGGTAAACGCCAACATCGCCGATATCTTCGATATCGTGGCGACCGGTGCCTATACCGAGACGAAATTCGATGCGCTTGGCGATGTAACCGATCTGTTGCTCGATCTCGACTACGGTTACGAACTGTTTCCTGCCTTTGCCGGGTTCTTCCAGTCCGATCAGAAGCGCAAGCAGGAGAATGCGGAAATCCGGTTCGTGTCCAGCCACGGCGGCCCGCTCAGCTGGGTTCTGGGCGGTTTTTACAACAAGAATTCTTTCACCAGCGATTATGCCGAACGCTTGCCGAACCACCCCTGGGGTGATCCGGTTACCAATCCGGAGTATCTGGAATACGTCAGCTTCATCGAGTCTGAGGTAAAGGAGAAGGCCATCTTTGGCGAGGCAACCTTCCAGATCATTCCGCAATGGCAGGTGACTGCCGGTGCACGCTATTTCGACTATACATCTTCAATCGCCGGTGCTGCGGCGCTGCCTATGCTGGGCGATCCGCTTGACCCGCGAGAGCTGACCGCAAACGGCGGAAACGCCGGTGACGATGGCTGGGTGTGGAAGTTCAACACTTCGTTCGACGTGACGCCGGATCTCCTCGTCTACGGAACATACAGCAAGGGTTATCGCCTTGGCGGCCCGAACCGGGTGGCCCCCTGCCCTGCTGGTGTGCCAGAAGACCCGACCCAGTACGACGGCCCGCAGATTATCTGTGCGCTGCCGAACGAAATTCAATTCGGGCCGGACACCACGAAGAACATCGAGCTTGGTGTGCGTGCCCAGCTGTTTGAAGACAAGCTATCGTTGAACGTGAACGTCTTCCAGATCAAGTGGGACGGTATCCAGGTGAACTCGGCCACGACCTATGGCGTTACCGGGATCACGGTGAATGGCGGCACGGCGAAGTCGGAAGGTCTGGAAACCTCATTCTCGCTCAGCCCCATTCGCAACCTGTCGATACAGGGCACCTATTCCTACACGGATGCCAAATTGACGCAGGACGTACCCGGCCTGATCTCGGTGAACGATCCGGCAGGATCCTACCCCAGCTCGCCAATTTCACTTGACGCGCTTGACGGTGATCGCCTGCCGGGTTCGGCCAAGAACTCTGCCAGCCTGGGTATCACCTACATCGCCCCCCTTGAGGATGGCGATCTCATCGCAAACTGGACTGCCGTTTATCGCGGTAACGTGGTTTCGCGGTTGGGCTATGATCGTGCCTTCGGCGATCTCATCCCCAGCTTCACCACGCACCGCGCATCTGTGGGGTATGAGTGGGACACGGTATCGCTCAGCGTGTTTGCCACAAATATCTTCAATAATGACGCTATCATCTCGGTCGCCAATGACCGTTCGCGCACAGGCCTGAACGATGACGTAAGACTGCGCTATTACCGTCAGGTGCCATTGGCGCCGCGCACGGTTGGCATGGAGGTTCGAACCCGCTTCTAGGACGATCGCCCGCAGGATGATGGGGCGTCCGCACAACAGGTGCGGGCGCCCCATTTCGTGTGCGGCTGAAAATCCAAGCAGGATCAGTCGATGATTATGCCGTGGTCACAGAACCATTGGCGCACAGGCTGAAGCTCATGCTCGTACCTGCGCCATTTGCCCACCGCGTCTGAATTCAGGGCGCGGCGCACTTGCGCGGCACTGGGCGTGGCAACGGCGCTGCGGTTTTCGTGGAACTGCAGGCAGGCGTCATCCCAGGTCAGGCCGCAGTGCTCAAGAAGGCTGCGCGTCTCATGCTCCTGATTGGCGACGAGTTCCTCATACGACAATTGCAGAACATGTTTGGATAACCGGCTCTGCCACGTGTCCATCATCCGTGCGAAGCGGGCGTAATACTTGGCAGTGTCCAGCAAATCGTAGGAATAGGCGTAGAACATTGACTGGCTGGCAAACAGGTTTTTGAAATTGCTCCACACAGTGTCCATGGGGTTGCGGCGAAGGCACACGATCCGGGCATCGGGCATGGCACGCATGATGTGACCGACGTAAAGGAAATTGGCCGGCAGCTTGTCGATAAAGCGCATCCCCGTTGCGGGAAGGTGATGGCTTGCGCTTTCCAGATATGCCGCACGCAAGGCGGCAGGGTCGATCCGGCTGGCCGCTTCCACGGTTTGCGGATCTATGACTGTACGCGATGCTGTTCCGGCCAGCCTTTTGACCGCAACCGGCATTGACTGCAATTCACCGGCAGACTGCACGTCGGGATGAGAAGAAAGGATCCTGTCCACCAGCGTGGTGCCTGTTCGAGGCATACCAATGATGAAAATCGGGCCGTCAGCGCCTGTGGCGGGCGTGTGAATTGCATCGGGGGGAACGCTGCCAAGCTGTTCCTCGATGGCGTCGAAAATGGCTTCGTCGGATGAAAAGGCATAGCCCATGTCGCGCTTGTGCTGCTCGTTTGCCGTGCGCAGATAGTCGAAGGCCTGCCGGTCACCTATATCCTCCAGCTCCTTTGCCAGTGCATAGCCGATGCGCAATTTATCCGCCGGTTCGTCAACCGCCCCCAGCGCGGCCTTCAATTGCGGTATGTGATTGTCTTGCGGCGTAGCGCGCGACAGCAGCGCGAGCGCATAATGCACGCGGGCATTGTTGGGGTCCGCAGTCAGGATTGCCTCGTACTGCGTCCGTGCTTCCGCCACGCGGCCTGTAAAGCCGCAAGCTGCACCCAGATTGTAACGAAAGTCCCGCTTTTTTGGTTCAGCGGCAACCGCCTGCCGAAAGGGTGCCAGTGATCCTTCATGGTCGCCGATCCGGGCCAGCACACACCCCACCGTATCCAGCGTGTGTGCATCCTTGGGAGACAGGAGCAAGGCCTCTCTCGCCGCATCCGCCGCGGGGCCATCCCGGTGTGTCATGCTGTACAGGCGGGCAAGCTGCGCAAGATGCTCTGCACAAGGGCCACGTTGGACAGCAGCCTGCAACAATGGAACGGCCTTTGCCACTTCACCGATTTCGGCAGCAGTAAGGCCGAGGAGAAAATACCCCTCTGGCTGGTTTTGGTCATCCAGCACCAGCGCCTTGGCCAGATTTGAGGCCGGGCCAAAATCACCGCGCGCGAGGGCTTCGCGCGCCCTGGATTCCATCTCGCTACGCGAGAGGCCTGCCGCAGGGTCCGACGCGTTCACGACGGACCCCGCAGTGAGCTTGGGCCTAGAGGTTGGAAGCCAGCTGTGCCGGCTGCCCGTTCGCGGCCATTCGGGTTTCGATCTGATCCCGAATGTTCGCCAACACAGTACTGCGGCATTCCGCAGCCCGCGCATTTGCAGTGAGATGGACTGTATCCAGTCCGTCGCCACATACCGATCGTGCCGCTGAATCCATACGTATCGCCAGACGACGCTGCCCCTCCACCGTGGAAAGGTCCAGCCCGTCCAAGCGAAGCAGAACCTGCTCTTTCGCGAAAGGATCGGCGGGAATTTCGTTTGCCATTGCTGGTGTTGCCAGGGCGCAAGCGCACAGGGCCAAAAGACCAGATTTCATCATCGTACTCTCCTGCTTTTACAAAGCACCGCTCTACGGCGGCTAGGCAACAAGATAAGCCTGTGCCTTGGCTCAAACAAGTGTCTGCAGGAGAATATCGGGAAGTCAGGGTGCCAATACCCGCAAGGATCCAAGCGTTGAACTGTCGCCCAGCAGTCCAATTGGCAAAATAGCGCGGGAGAAAGTCTCATCCTGTGTCTCGGGATCACGCAGAACAACTGTAAGCGTTCGCGCACGCGGTTCGCTCAATTCACGAACAGCATCAATGGGCAGCTCTACGCGCCACCTGTGGCGCCCTTCGGCATCGGTCATCAATCCATTGATCATAACCTGTTCACCGGAGTGCTGACGATAGCCGGAAACTTGCAAGCAGCTTTCCTGCCCGCATTTTACAAGCCGGGTTTGCGGGTTGATCTGTGCGTTTGCAGGGATGGAGAAAAGCATGGCCAAGCTGCCGATGCTCATAAGAATTCGCGCATTTCCGTGCATGAGAAGACTCCTTGCTGCGCACCATCAAAGATGCGGGCTACCGGAACTCTCCCACGAATTTTTCTTGTTGAAAGGAACGTCGATCATTTGCGCCAATCCGTCAAGTGCATCGATATCGAAGCTGCCACCACGTGATCGCAATTATCGCCGGCGCAATTGCGCAATGCCCGGTGTGTTGCGCTGGACATCACCTGCCTGCGGGCATTAACGGCGGCGGATGAGCATCAATGCAACGATCATGAACACCGCTACCGGCCGCCCAATTCAGAAGATGTCGTTCGGGCGCATGCCCAAGCCATGGGCCAGTTTTAATTTGGAAACCGGCGAACTTGTCACTGCGGAGCGCATAGACATCGGCAAGCCCGCGCCGGGCAAGTTCGTCGCCCCGGTAGAGGTGTGGGTTACGCTCAAACCCAAGACATAGCGCGGCTGTGGGTGACGAGGATTAATCAGACCATGACGGGCAACACGCCTTCCACGCCCGCCATCGGGATCGATTTCGGGACGACCAACTCGGTCATTGCAACCACCCGCATTGACGGGAGCACGTCGCTGGTCGAATTTGCCGCGCCGGGGGGCCTCTCCAGCGTGTTTCGGTCCGCACTTTGTTTCTGGCAGGACCACGCGATACGCGGTGGACTGGGGCATGAGGCCGGCCCTTGGGCTATCGCCGAATTTCTCGATTTTCCGCAAGGCAGCCGTTTCCTCCAGTCATTCAAATCGCTTGCAGCCAACCGCCTGTTCGAAAGCGCCAGCCTGTTTGACAAGCGGCTGCGGTTTGAGGATCTGGGGCAGATATTCCTGACGCATTTGCTGGCCCATGCGGGCGAGGCGCTGGCCGATCTTCCCGACAAAATAGTTGTTGGCCGCCCGGTGCGCTATGTCGGTGCGCAGCCCGATGCGGCTCTGGCCCGCACAAGGTATGACGCGATGTTCGCGATGCTCGGGCGCCAAATCCACTATGTGTATGAACCAATGGGCGCAGCCTATGGCTTTGCCTCGCAACTTGACGATCCCGCGACATTGCTGGTGGCCGATTTCGGCGGCGGTACCAGCGACTTCTCGGTCGTCCGCGTTGCCGAGCGCGGGGCAGCGCGGCGCTGCACACCGCTAGGCTCCGCCGGCATCGGCATTGCCGGTGACAGGTTCGATTACCGGATCATGGACCACCTCGTCCTGCCCATGCTGGGCAAGGGCGGCACCTACCGCTCCTTCGACAAGGTGCTGGACATTCCGGCTGGACATTATGTGGATTTTGGCGATTGGTCACGCCTTGCCCTGCTGCGCAATCGGCGCACCCTTACCGGACTATCGCGACTGCAGCGCAGCGCGACTGATCCAGCTGCAATCGAGCGGATGATCGCGGTAATCGAGGGCGAACTGGGCCATGCGCTGTACGAGGCCATCGGGCAATTGAAGCGTACCTTGTCAAGCGAAACGCAAGCGCAGTTTGAATTCGATGCACCGGGCCTTGCCATCGAGGCGGTTGTCAGTCGCCAAAACTTCGAGACCTGGATAGAGGAGGATTTGAAGCACATCGGCCAGACCGTCGACGTTGCGCTGGATCGGTCAGGCCTTGCCGCTGACGAAATCGACCATGTATTCCTGACCGGTGGTTCATCGCTGATCCCGGCGGTGCGCAGGCTGTTCGAACAGCGTTTTGGGGAAGGCCGTATTGCGCAGGGCAATGAGTTGACCTCAATCGCTCAAGGTCTTGGAATGATGGCGGCCGGCCCCGATCTTGCCGATTGGGTGATAGAGAGTGAGGACCAGCAATGAGCGTTGCATTTCGCCGGGAAGGGGATGACGAGCATCTCGAGCCGAAGTTCGAGCTGCCCCTGCCGCCCGGCCCCAATCTGGTCACCGCACGAGGCTTGGCGCAGATAAAGGGCAAAATCGCGGAACTGGAAGCGGCGCTGGCAGGCCTATCGCAGGAAGCCGAAATCGCCGCCGCTCGTCGCGATTTGCGTTACTGGCACACACGCCAGGCAACTGCCGAACTCATGCCTGAGCCTGCCGGTGACACTGTTGCTTTCGGCACAACGGTTACGTTCACACTCGATGACCGAAACCGGACAATCACCATCGTGGGAAATGACGAGGCCGATCCGGCAGCAGGCATGCTGGCATTCTCGGCACCGTTATGCCGGGCGATGATGGGCAGCGAGGTGGGTGACTGGCTCGATTTTGCAGGCAATCCCGATGGAATCGAAATCCTCGCTATTCGGGTTGCGACGATCTGATTTGACGGTTCGCAAACGAAAAAACGGCTTCTCGCAACAGCTGGTAATAGCCAGCGTATCGCGAAAGCTGCGATAGAATTGTCAGAAACCCGATCCAAATGATATGTAGCCAGCCAACATCTGGCGTGGCCTGCATAGTTCGTCTGCGGAGCCGACCGACTGATCGACAACATTCAATCGGAACCTACGGCGGAGTGGAAGGCGACGAAAGAGCTGGCTAGATTTGCTTCGCTGTCGATCAGCGCTTGTCGGCTGGAGATGAGCTGGCGCTGGGCGTCCAGCACATCGAACAGCGATGCCAGCCCCTCGCGATAAAGCGCATTGGATTGTGACAAGGCGGTTTCGCTCTGCTCGATCGAGTCATTCAGATCGGCGTTACGTTGCTTGTATGCGTCAATCGCGACGAGCGCATTCTCCACTTCGCCCAGTGCTTGCAGGAATGTCGCACGATATTCGGCCACACGAGCATCCGCTTCACTTTTGGCTGCAGCCACTTCTGCCCGGCGCCGCCCGCCATCGAAGATCGGCAGATCGATGGCTGCGCCTAGACCTATCAAAAAATCTGAAAACAACCCGCCAAGCGATCCGTCGCCAAGGCCAAGTGTTCCCGGAATGGTCAGTGACGGGCGAAGGTCCGCCTGCTCAATTCCAATATCGGCAGCCGCACGGGCCAGACGCGCTTCAGCGGCGAGAATATCCGTTCGACGCCGCAAAAGGTCTGCAGGCAACCCGGCAGAGGGGCCGCGCACATAGTCGGGAATGTTCTGATCGGATCGCGGCTGGGCAACATCGAACACGCCGGGCGGTTCGGCCAACAACACTGCAAGAGCATTTATGGCGTTGGCGCGCGAGATATCAATCAGGCCCCTTCGCGCGCGCGTTTGCGCCAGATCGGCCGCAGCGCGCCTGACATCGAGATTGGCGGCAAGCCCGGCTTCAAAACGCAGCGTAACGATCCGAAGGGTCTGGCGCTGCAAATCGGTAGATTGATCGAGCAGGTCCAGTTGCGCGCCGGTGCGACGATATTCGATATACTGGCTGGCAATGGCAGCAGCGACAAGGCGTCGCTGATCAGCAAGCACATAGTCTGCTTCTGCGTAGTCAGCGGCCGCAGCACGGATTTCTGCAGCAAGCCGCCCGTTAATATCCGGATTGAACAGGCCGAACAGTCCGGCGGCAGAAGTAATCCGGCTGTCGCTGGAAAGCGATACGCCCACTTCGGCAGAGCCATCGAGCAGAGGCAATCGATCGGCACGCTCTGCGCGCAGCAATGCCGCAGCCGATGCAAGCCGGTTGGCCGATGCATCGATATCGAGGTTAGCGGACAATCCGCGTAGGACCAGCGCATCAAGAGCAGGATCGTCAAAACCCTCCCACCATTCCTGATCGAGGCCGGTCGGCGGCAGATCACCGGCGTAAACTGGCGGCGGGGCCATCACCGGTGTCATCGAAACCGGCATCGTGCCGGCACATGCGGATAACCCTAGCGCACCTATCACGACAATTGCAGACCTGGTCATGCCGGGGTTACCGCTAGGTCTTCGTCCGCCTGGTCAATCTCCTCTCCCAGCTTCGCCAGATCGATATTGCGAGGATTGCCGAAAGGCGCAACGGCCAGATAGATCACCGGCGTCAGGAACAGCGTGAAGATACCCGCTATGCCCAGCCCGCCGAAAATGACCCAGCCTATGGATTGCCTGGCTTCCGAACCTGCACCGCTTGCCAGGATTAGCGGGAGGGCACCCAGCACAGTGGAGATCAGCGTCATGGCGATAGGGCGCAGACGAATGGCGGCGGCCTCCTCCACCGCTTCGCGAACGCTCCGGCCCCTGTGGCGCAGCTGATCGGCGAATTCCACGATAAGAATGCCGTTTTTCGCCATCAAGCCGATAAGCATCACCAGACCGATCTGAGAATAGATGTTGAGCGATACGCCTGATAGAAATAGCGCAAAGACTGCCGCCGCAAGCGCGAAAGGCACGGTAAGCAGAACCACCAAAGCACTGGTGAGGCTTTCGAATTGCGCGACCAGGACAAGAAACACGATTGCCAGCGCGAAAGCATAGGTTAGCAGCAGATCGCCCGATGCCTCCTTCAGGCTTTCGGCATCGCCCTGCAACAGCATATCGATGCCCGGGCCGGTCGCTTCTTCGGACAGGCGTTCGATCTCGTCCACCGCGTCTTGCAAGGGCGTTCCGGCGGCGATGTCGGCTGACACTTCGATGGCGCGGCGTTGCTCGGTGCGATCCAGCTCGGCTGCAATACCCTCTTCCGCGATCACGGTCACGCTGGACAGCGGAATTAACGCGCCCTCCGATCCACGCACATAAAGATTGCGTAGGTCGGATGGGTTGGTGATGCTGACAGCCTGTGCGGTGAGGAAGATCGGCACAGCCTGATCGCCCACGTTAAGGTCCACCAGATCATCCCCACCCACCATCGCGCGAAGCGTCTGTGCCAGATCGTCCAGGTCGATACCCAGATCGGCGGCTCGCTGCCGATCAATACGAATGGAAAGCTGCGGCTGGGTAGGCTGATAGGAAATCTCGGCATTCGACAGAATGTCGGACTGCGTATCGATGGCGGTCGCAAGGGCTTGCGCGGAATTGTAAATCACCGAATATTCCGCCCCGGTCAGCGCGACCTCTATACCTTCTCCGCCGCCCCCGAAACTTAATGTACCACGACCTCGCGCATTGGTGCGCGAACCGGGAATTTCGGATAGCGGATCGCCCAGTTCCCGGACGATTTCGGTCTGGCTGCGGTCCCGATCGCTCCAGTCCGCCAATTGCGCAGTTACACGCACGCGATTGGGATCGTAGCGACCGACAATGGAAAAGGTGCTCTCGATTTCGCCGCTGTCGAGATAAGGCTGAAGCACCTCCTCCACCTCGTCCAGTTCGCCGTCCATGAAATCGATCCCCACGCCATCTGGCCCGGTGGCATCTACCGTGATGACGCCGCGATCCTCGTCAGGCACCAATTCGTTGTCGAGCTGGGTATATAGCAGGCCAGCCAGCCCGGCGAGTATGACGGACATGATCCCGGTAGTCTTCGGATGGTTCAGGCACCTGGTCAGCCCGCCTTCGTACCACCCGTTCAGCTTGTGACCCCATGCAGAAAGCTTTCCCGGTGCATCCTCATCACCCGTCAAATCGAAGCGGGAAACAAGGGCCGGAACCAGCGACAGGGCAACAAAGCTTGAAATGATGACCGCCACTGCCAGCACAAAGCCGAATTCGCGGAACAGCCTGCCAGCCTCCGAAGGCAGGAAGCTGATCGGCACGAAGACTGACACCAGCACCGCCGTCGTCGCCACCACCGCGAAGAAGACCTGCCGTGTGCCCAGCACCGCCGCTGCGCGCGCGCCCATGCCCTTGTTCTGCAGGCGTTGTGCATTCTCCAGCACTACGATCGCATCGTCCACGATCAGGCCGGTGGCCAGCACCAGTGCCAACAGCGTGAGGAGGTTGATGGAAAAGCCCATCAGCCAGATGCTTGCAATTACCCCTACCAGCGCCACGGGAATTGTGGCGCTGGGAACAATGGTGGGGCGCCATGCCCGGAAGAAGATCAGCATCGTGCCGATCACAACGGCGATGGTGAAGCCAAGCGTGATCAGCACTTCACGCACGGAAATGCGAATGAACTGCGCGTCATCCGACACCACTTTAATCTCGATATCGTCGAACCGTTCGTTCAACTGGTCGACCCCGCCACGTATCGAGGTCGAGATATCGATGGTGTTGGAACTGGCCTGCCTGACGATGCCGAGGCCGATGATAGGTTGACCGTCGAGACGAACGAAATTCACCGCATTCGCCGGCGCGAAATCAGCCTGGGCGACATCGCCGATACGGGTGTTGCCGGAAATCACGATATTTTCCAGCTGTGCCGGATTTACCGTACTTGCCTCCGCCCGTACCACCAGTTCCTGAGCGTCGGACCGGAAAGAACCGACCGGCACATCATAGGGCGCGCTTTCCAGTGCGTCGGCAACGTCGGTCAGCGTCAGGCCGAACCGGTTCAGGCGTGCAGGGTCTACCGATACCCGCATCTGCCTGGCCCGTGTGCCAAATTGCTCGATACTGGCCACACCTTCTGCCGCCAGCAGTTCAGGCACGATGTCATTATCCACGATCCGCGTAAGTTCCGACTGATCGTAGCGCGTGGAAAGCACCGCCAGCGTCATGATGGGCTGCGCGTCCTGATCTGCCTTGACCACGGTCACCTGCTCCACCCGATCGGGCAGTTCGCGCGTCACCCGGCTAACCGCTTCGCGCACGTCGGATGCGGCAGTATCGAGATCGGTACCCGGATTGAATTCGACGCGGATACGCGAACTGTTTTCTTCGCTCGATGCTCGTATTTGCCGCACTCCGGATACGCGGGCCACCGCATCCTCCAGCAGGCTGGTCACTTCTGAATCCATCGTTTCAGGGGCAGCGCCCGGAAGGCTTGCCGTCACCGATACCACGGGGCGGTCCACGTCGGGCAGTTCGCGCACCTCCACGCCCATCAGCGCAGCGATACCCGCAATCACGATCAGCAGATTTAACACGCCGATCAACAGCGGCCGTTTGACCGCAAGCATCGGAAGGTCTGATCTAGTCTTCATCAGCAGGCGACTGGCTTGTGCGTCCGGCAGGAACCTGACGAACCTCGACATCCTGCTGTGTGGCCCCATTGGGCACGACCAGACGAATATCCTGTCCGTCACGTACCTTCTGCACGCCTTCCACGATCACCCGGTCACCACTTTCCAGTTGACCATCCACGAAAACAACACCCTCACGCCGCGCTGTGATCGTAACAGGGACACGCCTCGCAACGCCTTCGCGCACGACGAAGATATGCGAACCCTCGCCTCCCCACACGATGGCTTCTTCAGGAACGACAGGGCGCGCCTCGCCATTGCGCGCGAAGACTACGCGAAAGCTCATGCCGGGCCGCAGCCTGTCATCGGGGTTGTCGATTGCCGTTCGGACAATGAAATCGCGGCTGTCCTGCGATATGCGATTATCCGTGGCGATGACCCGCGCATCTATTGTTCGCGCCGTGTCGGAAAACGGGGTGACCTGCACCACCTGCCCCGGCCTCAGCGCGTTAAAAACAGCCTCGGGCGCGGGGAAATCGACATACAGCGTGCCACGTTTGTCGATCTGCGTGATGGGCGTTGAATCGTTCACCCTGTCACCTGGGTCGATCTCCGTCAGCCCAACGTGGCCGGAAAACGGGGCGCGGACCGTGCGGTCTGCCAAGGCAGTTTCCGCCTGCTGCAGCGCCACCCGTGCAGAGGCCAGTGCAGTTTCGCCAGCCTCGATCTGGCTCTCTGAAATAGCACCGGTATCCTCGATCCTGCGATAGCGACCGAGAAGTTGATCGGCCTCGCGAACCTGAACCCTTGCCC
>JBASBA010000170.1:0-1761 GCA_049650885.1 Alteraurantiacibacter sp.
CCGCATTTCCTGTTCAACACGCTCAACTCGCTGTCCGCGCTGGTGCTGACCGGCAAGACCGAAATGGCCGAGCGCATGATTCAGATGATCAGCACTTTTTATCGCCACAGCCTGGCCGACGACACCACGTCTGACGTGCTTTTGCGAGACGAGATACATCTTCAGAAGCTGTATCTGGAGATTGAAGCCGTGCGTTTCCCGCTACGATTGCAGGCGAAGTACGACATTCCCGATGATCTGGAAAACGCACTGATTCCGGGCATGATTCTGCAACCGCTCGTCGAAAATTCGGTAAAACATGCTGTCGCGCCATCATCGGGTCAGGTCACCATCACGCTTTCGGCGCGGGAAGAATATGATCGGCTGGTAGTCACCATTTCCGACAATGGGCAAAGCGCAGCAGACCGCGATGATACGCGCCCCGGTTTCGGTATCGGCCTCACCAATGTTCGACAAAGGCTGGAGGCCCGTTTCGGAAACGAGGCGAGCGTTGTTTCTGGCCAGGTGCCCGATGGCTACGCCACCCACCTGCGGATGCCGCTGAAGCGTATCAGGGAAAGTGCCGCAGCGTGACCATTCGACATGAACACGGCAACGCGGAGCGTCAAATGCCATGAATACCAACGATAACGATACTTTGCGAACATTGATCGTCGATGATGAACCATTGGCAATCGAACGTATGCAGGTGCTGTGTTCCGAAATTCCCAAGCTGACAGTGATTGGCACGGCCAGCGATGGCGAATCAGCACTGCGTCTGTCTGAAAAGCTGAACCCGGACCTGCTGCTGCTGGATATGACCATGCCCGGCAAGGACGGTCTGGAAGTGGCCCGTGAAGCCGGCCGGATGGACACGCCGCCCGCCGTGATATTCGTGACAGCGCATGAGAATTTCGCCGTTCAGGCGTTTGACCTCGAAGCGATAGATTACGTCCTGAAACCCGTTGGCACACAGCGGTTGGAGCGGGCTATCGAGCGTGCCCTTGCCCGGAAGGGTAGCAGCCCTGAAGGACCGGAAGACAAATGGCTTGGCGAATTCTGGGTGCCGCACCGCTCTGAATTGCTGCGGATCGATGCAGTCGAAGTCTACCGCATCGATGCGGAACGCGATTACGTCCGCCTGCATGTCGGGGAAACCAGCTATCTGCTGCTGCAAACCATTGCAGGACTGGAAGAGAAGCTGGACCCGGAAAAATTCATCCGCATCCATCGCTCCGCCATTCTTCGCCGCGATTTCATCACCGGCCTGAAGCATGAAGGGTTGGGTGTGTGGTGTGCGGAACTTGCCGATGGACAGGAATTGCGCATCGGGCGCACTTACCTCAAAAAGGTGAAGGCAATGGCGGGCCGCTGATTACGTTTTCGAGTGAGCATCAATGTAAAAGGGCGCCTCGCAATCTGCGAAGCGCCCTTTTTCAATCGAGGGGTGATGAATTCAGCCGCCGCGCTGGGCGTTGTGAATGACCTGCGCGAACTGGCGATCAAGCTGACGCTTGGCATCGCGGTAGCATTGGCGTCCCTCTCGAGTGCGCGCGCGGGTACCGACCTCCACATCGTTGAAGCCGCAGACTTCCTTCGCTGCGCGGTCTATGCGGGTCTGAAGCTCTGCCAGGCCTTCTTCTGTTTCGAGATCGAGATCGGTGTGGTTTACCGCAGTGGTGCGGTTCTCTGCCTGCGTTGCAGAAACGGCAGGCGCGGTGACGAGTCCGCTTGCGGCCAATGCCAGGGCGCCAGCGCTTAGAATACGGGTGAACGATCGGG
>JBASBA010000171.1:0-1793 GCA_049650885.1 Alteraurantiacibacter sp.
AGTGTGACCCTCACGCTCTCGCCCGGTTTCTACACGCTGACAGCCGCTGACGGCTGGGAAGGCCCGTTCGAATTCACGGGTGCCGAAACCGAGATCAACCTCAGATGACGGGATCTTCGCCATGCCCAAACTGACCATCGAAGCGGCGGATGAGACGGCAGAGATTTTCATCGTCGCGTCCCATTTCGCGTTGCGGGACCGGGGTGTGCAGCGACTGGAAAAGGAACTGGAGCGCGGTGTCTACAAGGTCCGCGCAGTGTCGGGTCGCAATGAGTGGCAAAAGGTCGTTGCTTTGCGACAGGATACGACCGTCAAGATCCCCCGGATCGAATTTGGTTCCGCTGCGCCGCTGGCGTGGACCAACCGCACGCATGAGACCCACATGGACGCGGCGGAAGGGGCGGCTCCGCCCGAGCCTTATCAGACCGATGCACCCGAGACCGCAGTACGCAGCTTTGGCAGGGGGCAGCCCCTTCAACACGATTCCTCACTCAATTTCATGGCCCGCTGGTGGACTGAACGGAGTGCATTCCGCCCGCGAAACCTCGAGGACCCAGGCGCCGGAGCCAGCCTGCGGACCAGCGGCGGGCGAAGCCTACTGAAACTGGCTGCGATCGAAGACGCCCCGGGCGATCGGGTTGCGCCGACCAATGCCGGACCACGGATCGCGCCAGAGGCCAAATGGTTCTCCGGCGATCTTTCCGGAGACCGCTATTCCGGGACGTCGCTCAACGCCCAGGCGGGCCTCTATACGCTGGCCCTCTTGGACGGGGACGGTACCGTCGAACAAACCATCACACTCCTCACCGGATGGCGTACACATGTCTTCGCGCTTTACGAACCACCCTTCGACAGATTTGGCCAAATAAGCGATGACGGAGATAAACGGCTGGTTGATCTGTCCGTCCATATCACACGCGGCACTCTTTCGATGCATGATGATACCGCGCGGATGACCGATGCCGCGCGCTTTGCCCTTGCCGATGAAAGATCGACGGCGACACGTGAACTTCTTCAGCTGGTACGTGGCAAATTCGAGGCACCCATGCTGGGCCTCTATGGTGCCCATTTGCTCCTTCTGCTCGAGGACAAACAGTCATCCGCCAGTATAAAACGAACAGTCTCCTATGATGCGGATCTCTTTCAGGAGGTTGTCGAGAACAGCGCGCGGATTTTCGGCCGGGACCACCCCGATATCGTCGCATTGACCGTTCACGCCATAGACGCCGATCCCCTGCGTGCGCCGCCCATGCTCAGGCGCAGTTGGTCCCGACTGCTGACGCAATCGCAAGGCGCGCCAAGTCTTGTGCCCGCTCCGATGTGGCGGCGTACTGCGCTACAGTCCCACACCCGTCCGTTCTTCGCATGGCGTACCCCGCAATACGGCGGGACTGGCACGATGCTGCGGGACATCCGTATGACCCGGGCTGTTCTTCAATCAGCCGCAGAGGCAGAGCGCTTGGACGTCGCATCCGCAGGCCTAGGCGACGGTTCGGCCACTGCAATTGCGCGGGAAAACTTCGTGCGAGAATGCATCAACCGCTTTGAGGTGCCGCGATCGGTGATTGATATGATCATGTAGAGGATAGGCTATAAACGACGGATATAAGGGCGCAAATAGCGCCTATTAGGAACGAAAATGTATGGCGCTTCCATGTAGTAGTCGGCTTCTCCACTTTATCACGCTCTTTACCTTGGCATTGAATCGAGCGTCAGCTTCCATTTCTGGTCCCATCAGCGCTCGCACCTGCAGCAAATGTCCTGTTCACCGCACTGATGAACCACCCTCACCC
>JBASBA010000172.1:0-2369 GCA_049650885.1 Alteraurantiacibacter sp.
CGACATGGAAGCACAGCGCCCGAATGTCACCATGGAAGATGCCGATTATTCTAACGGTCCCAAGATTGTCTTCCCCGGATCGCCGGGTGCGCGCAACTGGTATCCGGCGGCTTATGATCCATCGCGCGAAACCTATTTCGCGCATGTTCTGGACATGGGGAACCTGTTGTTCCTGCCCGGTCCTGTGGACAATGTGGAATACAAGGAAAAGGCCCTGAACGCGGGCGCCGCCATCATCTTTACCTCCGATCTGGAGGCGGCATCCGCCACCCTGCCGCCGCCGCTGCGTGCGGCCGTGCAGGCGCAGGCAGCGTGGGAATGGGTTAAGCAGAAGCCTTATGAAAGCCAGCTGCGCGCCATCGATCCACTAACCGGCGAAACGAAGTGGGCAGTGGATACGCTGGGCTGGCAGGATCGCAACGGCGTGCTGGCCACGCAAAGCGGACTGGTGTTCCACGGCAACGTAGCGGGCACCGTATTCGCGCGCGATGCCGATACGGGGGAAGCATTGTGGAGCATCGAGACAGGCTCCACCATCATGGCCGCCCCGATGACATATATGGTGGACGGTGTGCAGTACGTAGCCGTGCAAACCGGCTGGGGCGGCGGAGGCTGGGGCTTCGTGCCGCGCTACGCCGCTGCCTATGAAAAAGGCAATGCCAACCGCATCCTTGTATTCCGGCTGGACGGCGGGCAGGTGGCAATCCCCGCAGACCTGCCACCGCTGCAGCCCGCGCCAGAGCCGCCCGAGCAATTTGCCGATGCAACGCCCGAAATGATCGCGCGCGGCGCTGGCCTGTTCACCGAGAATTGCACCATGTGCCATTCCAACCAGCCCCGCGCCGGGCTGCCTGACCTGCGCCGCATGAACCGCGGCGTGCACGCAGGCTTCCAGCAGATATTGCTGAATGGCCTGTTCGTCAGTCGCGGAATGCCGGCGTTTGACGATCTGTTGAGCGAGGAAGAGGTTCGCGCCATCCACGCGTGGCTGATCAGCGTACAAGGCCCCTTGCGAGAGCGCGAACTTCAGCTTCAGGAAGAAGGCCTGCCGCTCGACACCCAATCGCTGACCATTCTTTCAAACTACTGATTGTAGGAAACCCGATGATGACCCCCGAAGGCGTAAATGTGAGACATCCGGACAAACTGTTCATTGGAGGCGAATGGGTTGCCCCTGCGTCCAGCGACGGTATCGAAATCGTGAACCCGGCGAGCGAGGAGGTGGTGGCCCGCACCGCCGCCGCCGGCCCGCGCGATATGGATGCCGCCGTTGCCGCTGCCCGCGATGCGTTCGATCACGGCCCCTGGCCGCGAACACCGCCGATGGAGCGGATGGCGAAGCTGATGGAACTGGTGGACCACCTTGAAGCGCGTGTGCCCGAACTGGCGGCAGCATGGTCCGCCCAGATCGGCGGCCTCGCCAGCGCGGCAGGGCCGATGCACGCTGGCGGCGTGGCGGGCCTGCGCGGCATCGCCTCGCTGGGTGAACGCTTTGCCTGGGTGGAGCAGCGCCCCGGCATGGCGGTTGATACCGTTACAGTGGTACGTGAACCCGTTGGCGTGGTGGTGGCCATCGCGCCGTGGAACGGGCCGTTTGCCATTATGGCCAACAAGGTGTTCTACGCGCTGATCGCGGGCTGTACCGTTGTGATGAAGCCTTCACCCGAAACCCCGCTGGAAGCCTATATTATCGCAGAAGCTGCCGAGGCCGTGGGAATGCCTGCAGGCACGGTGAACCTGGTGCCTTCGGATCGAGAGGCGGCAGACCACCTCATCCACTCCACCGATATCGACAAGATCACCTTCACCGGCTCCACCGCCGCGGGCAGGCATATCGCCAGCGTGGCGGGCGGCAATATGGTGCGTGCGACATTCGAACTGGGCGGCAAGAGCGCGGCGATCATCCGTGACGATTTCCCTATCGAGGCGGCTGCAGGCATCCTCGGCAACACCATCACCGTGATGAGCGGGCAGGTCTGCGCCATGCTGAGCCGCGCCATCGTGCCCAAGGCCCGCCATGACGAGTTGGCAGAGGCGATTGCTGGCGTGATGCAGGGCATCAAAATAGGCCACCCTGACGCTGAGGACACCCAGCTTGGCCCCGTTGCCATGCAGCGCCAGCTTGAGCGCATCGAGATGTACGTCAAGGCGGGCAAGACTTCTGGCGCGGACCTTGTGACCGGAGGCCAGCGGCCCTCGCACATGAACAAGGGCTATTACATGGAGCCTACCCTGTTCGCCAATGTCGATAACACTTCGCGGATCGCGCAGGAGGAAATCTTCGGCCCCGTGCTGTGCCTGATCCCGGCGGAGGACGAGGAAGACGCCATCCGCATCGCCAACGAAAGCGACTTCGGCCTCAACGGCAG
>JBASBA010000173.1:0-2885 GCA_049650885.1 Alteraurantiacibacter sp.
GAAATGTCGAAAGGGTTTCGGATCAAGCCCTCGGATGCAGTATGTCATGGTGTTCTCCTCTATTTACTGCATCATGATAGCCCCGTCTGTTGGCGCGCGCGTCCCGAAGCTTGCGGTCAATGCTCAACCATATAGAAGCCGGACCATATGCACCGCATCACTGTCTTTTTCGCCCTGTTGCTTGCCGCTTTCACGCTGGTGCCCACTGCGGCGCTGGCCGAACCCGGTGATATCGAAGCATCGGCGCGCGGCGTGGTGCGGGTGATTATCATCGGGAAGGACGGAGAGGAAATCTTCGCCATCTCTCACGGCACCGGCTTTGCCGTGGGCGGGAATCGTATCGTCACCAACGCGCATGTCGTGCGCGAAGCGGTGGAAGATGATCGCCTCTCCATCGGTGTGGTGCCGGCAGAGGGCGCCGAGGCGGTTTACGCGCGGCTCGTCGCGGTCAGCCCTGACAATGATCTTGCCCTTCTCGAACTCACCGAACCCCTGGCTCTGCCGCCACTCACCATCGCAGGCAATCCGGCGCAAAGTGGCTCTGTCACCGCAGTCGGCTACCCCATGAATGTGGACCGTGCGCAGGGCCTTGGCCAATCCGATATCTTTCGGGCGCAGCCACCTGTAACCGCCACGGGCTTTCTTTCCGGCCGCCGGCCCAGTCGCGAATTCGACACCATCCTGCATACCGCTCCCATCGCTCGGGGCAATTCAGGTGGGCCGTTGCTGGACGATTGCGGACGTGTGATCGGCGTCAATTCATTCGGCACGGAAAGCGCGGGCTCTGATGCAGAGTTCTTCTTTGCCGTCAGCACGCGTGAATTGCTGCCGTTCCTCCGCGCCAATGACGTAAAACCGCGCATCAACGCACTTCCCTGCCGCAGCATTGCCGACCTTGAAGCCGAGGAGCTGGCCCGCGCCGAAGCGCAGGCCGAAGTCGCCGAAGCCCGCGCCGAGCAGGAGGCCGAGGCGCTGGCGCAGCGCACCGCGGAGGCCCGCCGCACGATCACCTATGACGTTATGGAAGCACGCTCCACTGGAATGGCAGTGGCATTGCTTCTGTTCATGGCGACACTGGCGGCAGCCGGCGTGGCAGCGTTTGGCCATATGCAACGCAACATGCGCATGCGCGCAATAGCGGGCGCAGCGGGTGTGCTGGCACTGGTAGGGGCAATTTTCGCCTGGGTATCGCGGCCAGCCTTTGCCGAGATTGACGATCTGGTGGAAGAAAGCCTTCGTGGCGGTGCGCAAACAGACGGCCCGACGGGTACCATCGTTACGCCAGAAGCTGGCGCAGGGGCGCAAGGCGGGAGCTATACCTGCGTGCTGGATACACAGCGCAGCCGCGTGGTGGGTGATCCGGCAGACGACATGACGGTAGAATGGACCGGCGCTGGCTGCATCAACGAACGTACGCAATACGGCCTTACCGGGGGCCGATGGACCCGCGTGTTCGTTCCGGCGAACGAGGCTGCCGTTTCGGTAAACCGCTACGATCCCGATGCCGGCGAAATGGTGATGGAACGTTACCTGCTCGACCTTGAAACCATGCGCGAGGCGCGCACCGCTCGTGGTAGTTATACCGCTCCCGCCTGCGGTGTAAGCGAGGATTCGGCGCGCGAACTGGGCAGCAATCAGGCTGCCATCATGTCGGCATTGCCTCCGCGCCCGAATGAACGGCTGGTATATTCCTGCACCCGAAGCATGGATTTGCCGACCGGAAACACACAAGGGTAACGGCATGGAACAGGCCCTGGTTCTCATATCCATCGTTCTCGGTGTGGCGATTACCTTCGAGCTTGAAAACCTCAACCGCTTGATCCGCGCGCCGAACGTTCGCTGGCACTGGGCGCAGCCGATCTTTGCTTTCTTCGCCTTGATGATGGTGCTGGTATTCTGATGGATGATGGCAAACCGGGCGGACACGGGCGCGATATCGCTTGGCGAATTTCTGCCGATCACGGGCCTCATGATCGTATTGGTGCTTATCGCCGCAGTCGGCTTGCCTGATCGTGTGCCGGAAGAAGGCTCGCTGGATCTGGCCGAATATTACATGGCTAACCGGAAATACCAGTGGGGATTGGTATTGATCGTGGTCGTGATTATCGGTTCCGGCTGGTTGCTTACCTTGTGGACGCGGCACGGGTTTATAACGGCGATGATCCGCGGCTGGGGCGAATGGGTTCCCATGCTGCTGGTGGTATGGTTGATGTTCGCCGACCGCTGGTGGAAAGTCGGCATTGGCTATGCAGCGATGTCGTTCATCCCGCTGACCTAGCTTTCTCGCACATTGGGTTAGCAGCGAAGCTTGCGTTTATACCCCTCTCACCGGGTTGCATGAATCAAACCTCGATGCTAGGCGCGCGCCAACCTTGATCGGGGGCGTATGATGCGTTTTTGATCAGGCATCTATAATTTATGTTTCTCTGACCTTGAAGGACATTCGCGCGTGGAGCTTTCCGCCGGTATTCAGGCCAGCCTGGCAGGGCGTTATGCCTCGGCCCTATTTGATCTTGCCAGTGAAGCTGGCACGGTAACCGCTGTTGAGTCCGATCTCGACAAGCTCGATGCCGCCTTGCGCGAATCGAAAGAGCTTTCGGCGCTTATCAACAATCCCGAAATCAGCCGGGGCCAGCTGGCGGCCGTGATGGCCGGCATTGGCGATCATCTTGGCCTTTCGGAATTGACGAAAAACTTTCTCGGCGTGCTGGCGAACAATCGCCGCGTGTCGAAATTGCCCGGTGTGATCCGGGCCTTCGCAACGATCGCCGCCGCTCAGCGCGGCGAAGTGCAGGCCGAAGTTGCCAGCGCCCATGCTCTCACCGCTGCCCAGCTCGTCGATCTGGAAGGCAAGTTGCGTGCTCGTGAAGGCCGCACGGTGAAAC
>JBASBA010000174.1:0-3219 GCA_049650885.1 Alteraurantiacibacter sp.
CATAGACCTGCGGATCATAGGCTGCATTGGCAGGATCAAGACGAATCTTGCCGCCATCGTGGAACAGGTACTTCAGCGTCGCTTCCTCATCATTGACAAGAGCGACCACGATATCACCGTCACGCGCGGTGTCGGCTTTCTTTACCAGGGCGAAATCGCCATCGAAAATACCGGCCTCCATCATGGAGTCACCTGAAACCTCAAGCGCGTAATGCTCTCCTGAACCAAGGAGCGCCGCGGGCACCGGCAATGTCTGGCTGTCTTCCAGCGCTTCGATGGGCACACCGGCTGCAATCCGCCCATGCAGCGGAATCTGGATCACATCATTGGCAGGCGCGGGCTGATTGGAGGGCGGGGTGGTGACCTTGGCAACTGCCTCCACACCCTTGCTGCCGAGGTTCTCCGGCATTTTCACCACTTCCAGTGCGCGCGCCCGATTGGGCAACCTCCTGATGAAGCCGCGCTCTTCCAGTGCAGAAATCAGGCGGTGCACTCCCGATTTGCTCTTTAGATCGAGCGCTTCTTTCATCTCCTCAAAACTTGGAGAGATACCGCTGTCTTCAAGACGTCGGTTTATGAAAAGCAGCAATTCGTGTTGCTTGGCAGTCAGCATGGGCACGCCCCTTATCAATGTTCCACCTTGGGAACGAATAAAGAACAATTAAGAAACAGATTCGCTCAAGTCAAGCGATACCGCCATTTTGGATGCGATAGCATGGCACCATGGCATCAGCCTGCGTTGCGGGAGCATCAATGTCTCGCCTGATCAGCAAGTCAGCGGCGGCCAAGGCACGCAGTGCACTGCTATCCTGCTCATCAATCAGGGCAATGCCTCCTTGCGCAAAGCGACCGCGCAGAAATTCAGTCCGCTTGCCGCCGGGGGGAAGGGCGTCAATGCATGGCATCAGCGAGGAATACGGCAGGCCCTCCCTCGCTCCGCCCATCGTTCGGAGCAGGGGGAGCAGGAACAGATATGCTGTGACAAAACTGGAAACGGGATTGCCAGGCAGCCCTAATATGACTTGCTTCCCGCGCCGCGCCACCATCAACGGCTTGCCCGGCTTTATAGCGACGCGCCAGAAATCGATCGACGCGCCCCATTCCTCCAGAGCGGGACGAACCAGATCGTGATCGCCGACCGATGCGCCCCCACTGGTAACGATCACATCGGCTGAAGATGCCCTGTCCAGCCCGTAGAGCATTGCGTCCATCGTATCACGAACAGGGCCGATACGGTGGATTTGCGACACGAAAGGGCGGGCAAGGGCGGCAATGGCCGGGCCGTTGCTGGCAGGGATCTGATGCGCACCACAGTTCTCAGGATCGACGCTCAGTTCGTCGCCGCTATCAAGCACGGCGAGCGACGGCATCTGGTGCATCGGCAATTGGCCATGTCCGCCGGAGATGGCGAGAGCAAGCTGCGCGGGGCCGATTGCGGTGCCTTTTTCAAGGAGGACATCGCCTTTTGCAAAATCGAAGCCGGCGCGGCGGATATGCCGGGGAGTGGGATCACCTTCGCCGTTCAAATTCAAATGCTCGCCATCTCGGGTCGCGTTTTCCTGCAAAAGGACGGCGCCTGCACCATCCGGAATGATCGCGCCTGTCGAGATGCGCGCAGCTTGGCCAGCGCAAAGCTTACCGGGGAAAGGGTGGCCCGCGGCGCTTTCTCCGATGATCGTCCAGGGGCCGAAAACATCCTCTGCCAAGACGGCATAGCCATCCATGGCGGAAAGATCGGCAGTCGGCTGAGTGCGACGCGCCGAGATGTTCTGCCCAAGGTATCGGCCCACGGCATCGGCGGCGCCGACCATCTGGACCGGCAGGGGCGAGGCAAGATCGCAAAGCCGTTCCTGCGCTTCCTTCAAGGGAACAGGTTTGGGCGGTGTCATGAAATCTAACCCGCCCGCCAGTCGCCGCTTTTACCGCCCGTCTTCTCCAGCAGGCGAACGTGTTCGATCACCATCCCTTTTTCAAGTGCCTTGGCCATGTCGTAAAGGGTGAGAAGCGCGATAGTTGCAGCGGTCAAGGCTTCCATTTCAACCCCGGTCTTACCGGTAAGAGCGGCTTTCGCAGTTACCTCTATCGCATTGTCTGAGAATGAAAAATCAATGCTGACCGTGTTTAACGCAAGCGGGTGGCACAGCGGTATGAGGTCGCCTGTCCTTTTCGCTGCCATGATCCCGGCGATGCGCGCTGCGGACAGGACATCGCCCTTCGGCCCGTCCCCGTTGCGCACTGCGGCAAGGGTAGCGGGTGCCATGCGAATGCGACCGCCAGCGGTTGCGCTGCGCGAAGTTTCCTGTTTGCCGCCCACATCCACCATGCGTGCTGCGCCCGTGTCGTCCAGATGGGTAAGTTTGTTCATGCGGGCGACCTATCGCAGATCGCCCGTCACGAGCAATATATTAGCTACGCAGGCTTTGCGGAACCTTGCCGCCATTGTCGGAAAGCTTGTCCATCACGTGCCCGTGCAGGGCGATGTTCTCTTCTGCCGTTCCGGAATAATCATGGTCGCCCATTTCCTGTGCCAGCTCCTTGCGATTCTCGAAGCTGGGATCCAGACCGACGAGCTTCATCAGATCGACGATCGAGGTGCGCCAGTTCAGCTTGTCGGCACCGTCCATCGCGTCAAGGCGGGCCTCCACATCCACTTCGCTTATCGACGCGCCCTTGGTCTGCGCGCGGCCAAAACCGCCGGAGCCGGGAGTGGAAGTGGTCTTTGGCGCTTCTTTTGCCTCGGCATCGTCGCCGAAGACAGCATTCTTGATTGAGCTGAAAATACCCATTGAATTCCCCTTTAAAGGTTCAGGCGATGTCGATCATCGCTCTCATCCTGAACATGAGGGGCAATCGGATGTGGGGCAAGCCTAACCTTGCAGCAATTGCCGCGTCGCAGCTTCCACATCTGTCTGCCGCATCAGGCTTTCGCCAACCAGGAAGCAGCGGACCCCGGACCTTGCGAGCCTCTGACAGTCAGCGTGAGAATTTATCCCGCTCTCCCCCACCAGAAGCGCGCCTTCTGGCGCCAATGGCGAAAGTCGCTCCGTCGCCGACAGGTTGGTTTTAAAGGTTTTGAGATCGCGATTGTTCACGCCGATGAGCGTCGATAACAGCTTTGTCGCAGCACGCTCAAGCTCATGCTCGTCATGCACTTCGACCAGGACATCCATGCCATAACCCATCGCAGCAGCTTCGATCTCGGCCATCAGTCCATCATCG
>JBASBA010000175.1:0-2179 GCA_049650885.1 Alteraurantiacibacter sp.
GTCCAGCCCCTTGCCTTGGAAATAGGAGAGGTCGAATTCGTTGGCGACCATTACCCGCGCCACGTGTTCGGCAAACTTGGGATCGCCCTTGATCGCGGGGATATCGCGCGGGCCACCGCCCTCATCCGCTGCCTTGAATTCCTCTCCCACACCCAGCGCGAAATGGCTGTAGTGGTCGAAGAACGAGGTCATGTGGTCATTATAGATATACACCAGAACATCGGGCTTCTTTTCCTGAAACCACTTCTGGACGGGTTCATAGCCTGCGAAGATCGGCTTCCACACAGGATCGTCAAATTTCTTCCCGTCTTTGGCAAATGCAATGGTGGGAGTATGCGATGTGGCAACGCCGCCGACGATCTGGGCCATGTTCAAAACAACCTTTCCTGCAAGGCGGCCAATCAACAGCAGGCCGCTCTCAATTTTCTTGCACAATGCCATGCACGCAAACGGTGCGGCAAGCCAATTAACCGGAAATGCGAAGCCTTCAGATATGTGAAAGCGCGATACTGCCGATCGCGAGTGACCGACCCACCAAAGAAAACGGGCGGGAAGCTTGCACTCCCCGCCCGTTTGCGTGTCTTACAAAAGATGTCGCCAGTCAGCTCATGTGCTTGGAGACAGCTCCGGTCATCTTGAACATGGAAATCTGGTCCTTGCCGATTACCGCGCCCAGCTTCTCGTCAGGGTTGATCTGACGCTTGTCCTTGGAATCCTGAAGGTCGTTCGCCTTGATGTGGTCCCAAACCTTCTTGGTCACCTCTGCACGGGTCATGGGACCCTTGCCGACGACCGCTTCCAGTTCCGGAGACAGGGTAACAGGCTTGTTCAGCGCGTTGTTCTTGGCAGCCATTACGTTGGTATCCTTTCAGTCAAAAATCGCCGACTGGGGTTAGCACCCTTCATTCGGCTTCGTCATCATCATCCCAGTCGTAATCCCCGCCTTCTTCGCGGGCATAAGTACCGGTGAGAATCGCTACAGCAGTCACGTGGCCTCTCATCGCCTCGATCAGGTCATCCCTGCTTGCCCCGGGCATCAGAACCAGCGGCAAATCCAGTGCGAACAACTGGAACACATAATCATGCGCTTCGTGCCCGGTGGGCGGATCGGGCAGCAGCCATTCGGAATTGCCGAAAGAGTTCTTGCCCACACGCTGCGGCACTTCGCCTTCCAGCAATTTGCCCTTCTGGCCCGGCAGTCCCCACACCAGCCAATGGCAGAAGGGTTCTGGCGCAGGCGCATCGGGATCTTCCACCACCAGAACCAGCTCCTGCGTTCCAGGAGGCGGGGCAGACCATTCCAGCGGCGGCGCGACCGCGTCTTCCTCGTCAGCGGTGAAAGACGGATCGAGCGGTTTGCCATCCTCGAAGGCGGCAGAGCTCAGAGCAAATCCCGATTTGCCGACCATACCCTCTTCACCCAGCTTGACGACTGCCAGTTTGCCGTGTCCGGCGCGGACGTTGCGAAGGGCCTTGCCAAGCCAGGCGGGGACGTGTTCGAGCATTGCGTATTCCTTGTTCCATTCGGCGCATGATGCCAGCCGACTACGGATATGGGCGCGATGTGCAGAATGCGTCCCTGCTTTTCAAGGGGTTCTTTCTGGCGAAACACTTCCTCGTGTGCGGGCCATTCACCCTGCCGAAGGATTGCGAGTGCCATGAAGTGCCGCAGCGCTGCCACCACAACACATATCAACGGCGCGTGACTTGCCACCTGCCCCTGCCGGGGTTAGCTCTTGCAAATCGCGTTTTTATAGCGCCAATTCTTTCAAATTCGGGGACAATTTCATGCGCACGTCTAGAATTGCACTCTCCCTTGCCTGCCTTTCGATGGCGGCTTCCTGCGGTGGAGGCGGGTCCTCCACCCCGACACCGACACCCGTCGCGACGACGCCGACACCAACCCCTGCACCGACAAGCGCAACCTGCTCGCTGCAAAATCGCCAGCAATTCGCCCTCGATGTGCTGGATGAATGGTATCTTTTCCCCAACCTGCTTGATCGAAGTGTAAGTGCAAGCAACTTTAATAACGTGCAGGATTACATCGATGCGCTGGTTGCCCCGGCGCGCGCGCAGGACCAGGATCGCTTCTTCAGCTACATCACCTCAATCGAGGAGGAGAACGCCTTCTTCAACGAAGGTTCCAGCGCAGGTTTCGGCTTCAGGCTTGGCTATGACC
>JBASBA010000176.1:0-4565 GCA_049650885.1 Alteraurantiacibacter sp.
GAACACGGCACGTTGAAGCTGACCGAGCACAATGGCCGCAACGCCACCTATGGCACGCCGCATCCCGACGATCCCGATGTTGAGATTCGGCTCGCAGACGGCAAGGTGATCCGTGACATCGCGCTCGACACAAAGCTGGGTGTAGGCGAGGCTTACATGGATGGCCGCATCATTATCGAACGTGGCGGGATCATGGAACTGATCGAACTGGTGCGCCGCAACCGGCCGTGGGAGGCGAAGGGCAGCTTCGGGCAGCTGGCTCTGCATCGCCGGTCGCTGAAACGGCTTGCCTTCGTCAAGGACAGTTTCAACAACCCTTTCAAGTCAAAGGACAACGTCGCGCATCACTACGATATCGGCAACGATCTCTACAAGCTGATGCTGGACGAAGAGCATATGCAGTATTCATGCGGTTACTGGCCGCAGGAGGACATGACGCTGGGCGAAGCGCAGGAGGCGAAGCTGGCACATATCGCGGCCAAGCTCATGCTGGAGCCGGGCAACCACGTTCTTGACATCGGCTGTGGCTGGGGCGGCATGGCTATCTTCCTCGCATCGCGCGCGGATGTAACGGTGACAGGCATCACGCTAAGCGAAGAACAGCTCGCCCTTGCCCAAGAGCGCGCCGAAGCGGCAGGTGTGGCCGACAAGGTGACGTTTGAACTGGTCGACTACCGTGATCTTGCGGCGCGGGGCCAGACGTTTGATCGCATCGTCTCGGTCGGCATGTTCGAACATGTCGGCGTTCCCCAGTACGAGACATTCTTCCGTGATTGCGCGCGCATGCTGTCTGGCGACGGGATAATGCTGCTACACACCATAGGGCGTTTCGGCAGCCCGGTTGCGGCAGAGGCTTTCACGCGCAAGTATATCTTTCCGGGCGGCTATATCCCCGCGCTTAGCCAGATGATGGAACCCAGCCAGAAAGTGCGGCTGATAGCTACCGATGTGGAGGTGCTGCGCGTGCATTATGCGAAGACCCTGCGCGAATGGTATGCGCGCTGCATGGAGCATCGACAAAAGATCATCGCCATGTTCGACGAACGCTTCTTTCGTATGTGGACCTTCTATCTCGCCGGAGCGGTCTCGACATTCGAATGGGGCGGCCTTTGCAATTTCCAGGTGCAATACAGCCGCAACCGCTATGCCCTGCCCCTTTCCCGCGACTATATCGAGGAGGCGGAGCGCAAGCTGCTCTCCCGCTAGGTTCTGACAACCCCAGCACCTCTCACGCGTCGTGCGATTTTCAGGCAGGCGTGGCCGATCATGCTTGGGCAGGCATCGGTTCCGCTGGTGGGTATCGTCGATACCGCAGTGATCGGGCGCACAGGCGATGCCGTGGCGCTGGCAGGCGTGGCGCTGGGGGCGACGATCATCACGCTGGTGTTCTGGACCTTCGGCTTCCTGCGCATGGGCATGACGGGGCTGACCGCACAGGCGCAAGGTTCGGGTGATAAGGCAGAGGTGGAAGCGCTGCTTTTGCGCGCGCTCGTTATTGGCATCGGTCTTGGCCTTTTCGTGCTGGCCATTAACTGGCCCCTTCGCGAAGGGGCGCTCGCCATTCTTAGCGGCACACCCGCGGTGGACGGGGAAGCAGGCGGTTATATGCAGGGTCGCTTCATCGGCGCTCCCGCAGCTCTCGCCGTCTATGCCATCACTGGCTGGCTGCTCGGCCTTGGCCGCACGCGGGAGGCCCTGGCACTCCAGATCGTGATGAATGTCGCCAACATCGGTCTGGACATCTGGTTTGTCTGGGGGCTTGGCTTCGGAGCGTTCGGCGTCGGGCTTGGCACGGCCTGCGCGGAAGGCATCGCGCTGCTAGTTGGACTGTTGATCGTCGGACGCGTGGCCGGTGCCAGCGTGCTGGCGATCATCGCGCGCACCCCGCGATCCATACTCGCCGATCGGGCACGCCTGACCATGCTGTTCGCCGTGAATCGGGATATCATGATCCGCACCGTGGCACTGCTGATCCTGTTCACCTGGTTCGCCAATGCCGGCGCTCGTCAGGGGGCAGAGACGCTGGCGGCCAACCACGTGCTGCTCCAGTTCGTCAGCTTTGCCGCGTTCATTCTGGATGCCTTTGCCTTTACGGCGGAGCAGCGCGTTGGCAGCGCCTTTGGCCAGGGAGACAAGCCGGGCTTCATGCGCGCAGTGAGTCTGACGGGAGAATTTTCGCTGGCCAGCGGCGCCATTCTGGCACTGGCGTTTCTCGTACTTGGCGGTCCGCTGATAGATTTTCTCACCACCGACTTGGCGGTGCGCCAAACCGCACGCACCTACCTCCCCTATGCCGCACTGGTTCCGCTGGTCGGTATGCCAAGCTGGCTGCTGGACGGGGTTTTCATCGGAACCACGCGGGGCAAAGCCTTGCGCAATGCTGGCGTTGCAGCGACTGTGCTTTACATCGCTCTCGATCTCGCCTTGCGCCCATTAGACAATACCGGCGCATGGATTGCCATCACGGCCAGCTATCTCTTGCGCGCAGGCGGCCTTGCAGTGTATTTCCCGCAGCTAATCAAGGATGTGGGAGGGGTTCCGCACTTAAAGGGTGACGCAACGCCATGATCATCAAGTTCTACTCCCGCTTTCTTGCCGGCTTGTTGGTGGCTTGCGTGATGCTAAACTTCACCACCCCGGCGCAGGCTGATGTCGAGGTCCGGTTTCACTCCTTCAACGGTTCTGTCCTGTGGGGCCGCTATCCGCACACGTTCGTCGTTTTCGACGGGGTGCTGGAAGATGGAACTCGCGTTTACGAGAACTACGGTTTCTCCGCGCGCAACACGATGGAAGCCATATCTTCCGACCCTGCGGAGCACATGATTCTGACCGAAACGCAGGATACTATTGCCGACACCAACCGGCATTTCTCTGTTACCGTGTCGGATCGTGAATATCGCCGGATGTTGGCCACTGTGCTGGCCTGGAGGGACTATCCGGGTAAATATTACGACCTTGATGAAAACAACTGTATCCACTTCGTTGCCGCGCTTGCACGCGCAGCCGGGTTGGAAGCTGACGTGCCGGAGGACTACCTGCGTCGTCCGAAGGCCTGGCTGAATTACATCACCCGCAAGAACCCACAGTTGGGCGCCGCAGAGATAGACTAGTTTGCGATAAGTGCAGCGCGCTGCTAACCGCCGCCGCGCATTATTCTGCAACGGGAATCGTTCATGTCTGAAATCAAACGCGTCGTCCTCGCTTATTCTGGCGGGCTGGATACCAGCGTCATTGCAAAATGGCTGGAAACCGAGCGCGGGCTCGAAGTCGTTACTTTCACCGCTGACCTTGGCCAGGGTGAAGAAATTGAACCTGCCCGCGAAAAGGCCCGCGCGATGGGCATTCCCGACAAGCATATCTATATCGAGGATGTGCGCGAAGAATTCGTTCGCGACTATGTATTCCCGATGTTCCGCGCCAATGCCCGTTACGAAGGCGATTATCTCCTTGGCACCAGTATAGCCCGCCCGCTGATCTCCAAGCGCCTTGTCGAGATCGCCCATGAAACGGGCGCCGATGCCATCGCCCACGGTGCCACCGGCAAGGGCAATGATCAGGTGCGGTTCGAACTTTCCGCCTATGCCCTCGATCCTGATATCAAGGTGATCGCACCGTGGCGCGAATGGGATCTTACCAGCCGCACCTCCCTTATCGCCTGGGCGGAGGCGCACCAGATTGCCGTGCCAAAGGACAAGCGCGGCGAAGCGCCCTTCTCCACGGATGCAAACCTTCTGCACACCTCGTCGGAAGGAAAGGTGCTGGAAGATCCGTGGGAGGAAACCCCGGAATACGTGTTCTCGCGCACCGTCTCTCCGCTGGAGGCTCCGGACGAGCCCGAGTACATCGAAATCGGGTTCGAGAAGGGTGATGGCGCATCGCTTAATGGCGAGAGCATGAGCCCCGCCACACTCCTCACCGCGTTGAACGAACTTGGCCGCAAGCATGGGATCGGCCGCCTCGATCTGGTGGAGAACCGCTTTGTCGGCATGAAGTCGCGCGGCATGTACGAAACGCCCGGTGGCACGATCTACGCCGTGGCCCATCGCGGTATCGAGCAGGTCACGCTGGATCGCGGTGCTGCGCACCTTAAGGACGAGCTGATGCCGCGCTATGCGGAGCTTATCTACAACGGTTTCTGGTTCAGTCCGGAGCGGGAGATGCTGCAAGCGGCCATCGACCACAGCCAGGAAAAGGTGAACGGCACAGTCCGTCTGATGCTGTACAAGGGCGCCGCGCATCTGGTGGGGCGCAAGTCCCCCAACTCGCTGTATTCCGAAGCGCATGTGACCTTCGAGGATGATGCAGGCGCTTATGATCAGCACGACGCGGAAGGCTTCATCAAGCTGAATGCCCTGCGCCTGCGTCTGTTGGCGGCGCGAGATCGGAAGCGATAACGACGCTGGTTTGCTTTAGCCATTTCAGGTTCCAGGCCATCGCAACGGTTCGTCCCATTTCTGCCTCATTTCGCGCTGGATTGCCCCGGTGAAGCGTTAACGGCTTGTCCGTGGACTCGGTGTCTTAACCCGGCTGGGCTATGACACCGGCTATGGACAGGACCAATCTAA
>JBASBA010000177.1:0-1682 GCA_049650885.1 Alteraurantiacibacter sp.
CGCCGGAACAGACATTGATGCCTGCGCTGCGTACGTGATCCAGCGTCTCGATCCGCTCGTCGAATTTGCGCGTGCTGATCACCCGCTCGTAATATTCCGGGCTGCTGTCGATATTGTGGTTGTAATAATCGAGCCCCGCCTCGGCCAGCATGTCCGCCTGTTTGGGCGTCAGCATGCCCAGCGTCATGCAAGTTTCCAGCCCCATCTCGCGCACGCCCTTCACGATCTCAACGATCGCAGGCATGTCGCGGTCCTTGGGATTGCGCCAGGCGGCTCCCATGCAGAAACGCTGACTGCCATGATCCTTCGCCTGCGCAGCGGATTGCAGGACGGCCTGCACATCCATCAGTTTGGTCGCCGCGACGCCGCTGTCGGCATGGGCCGATTGTGAGCAATAGCCACAATCTTCGGGGCAACCGCCGGTCTTGATGCTAAGCAGCGTGCAGAGCTGCACCTGCTCCGGCGGGTGGTTCTCGCGGTGGACGGTGGCAGCGCGGAATAGCAGTTCTGTGAAGGGGAGGTCGAACAGCGCGGCTATCTCGTCGCGGGTCCAGTCGATGCGGGCTTGGGTCATTGGTAAGGCTCCAATCGCATTATGCGATAAGCGTTGAACAGTAGAATCGTCACACAAAGACCACGCCAGAACACAAGTTGAACGTGTTTGCTCTTATGGCCCTCGCACCATTGGTCACCAGCGCAGTCGCCCATGATGCCTCCAAGAAGGTCGACGGCGACAAATGCCATCCAAGTTAGCCCGAGCACTACGAATGAGGCCTGTATCAATCGCCTTTTACTCACTCCGCCGCCTCCAATTCCTCATCCGCAGGTGGCATGTTGTGGCCTAGCAGTCGCAGCATGTCCGCGCCGCATTCCACCACGTTCGAACCCGGTCCGTAAATGCCCTGCACCCCGGTATCACGCAAATAGTCGTAGTCTTTTTGCGGGATCACGCCCCCTGCGATCACTATGATATCGCCCCGACCCGCGCCCTTTAGCAAATCGATCAGTTCGGGGATCAGCGTCTTGTGCCCCGCCGCCAGGCTGCTTGCGCCGATTGCGTCCACGTCCCGCTCCAGCGCCATTTCCAGCGTTTCGGCAGGTGTCTGGAACAGCGGACCACTGACCACTTCGAAACCCATATCGGCAAAGGCACTGGCGATAACATTCGCGCCGCGATCGTGGCCGTCCTGGCCCATCTTGGCGACCATGATCTTCGGTGGGCGGCCCAGCCGGCGTTCGACGGATTGCACGCCGTCCAGCACCTGCTGCCAGCGTCTGTCGAATTCGTAGGCGGTCTTGTACACGCCCTGCACCGGCGTGGGGGTGGTATCGTAGCGGCCGAACACATCTTCCATTGCAGAGGATATCTCGCCGAGAGTGGCGCGCTGGCGGGCCGCATCGACGGCGAGCGCGAGCAGATTTCCGTCAGACTTCGCGCCGTCCCGCAAAGCATCCAGCGCCGCCTGACACGCGTCCTCATCCCGCCCATCGCGATTGGCCTTCAACCGCGCGATCTGACCTTCGCGGACCTTGTGGTTGTCGATATCGAGCGTGTCGATTTCGTCTTCCTTGTCGCGGCGATATTTGTTGACGCCGACGATGACCGTTTCGCCCTTATCCACGCTGGCCTGCTTTTCCGCCGCGGCGCGTTCGATCGCGGCCTTGGGCGCGCCGCTAGCGAC
>JBASBA010000178.1:0-1837 GCA_049650885.1 Alteraurantiacibacter sp.
CCGCATTGCCGTTAAGGTGCAGTTGGCCATCGATCATCTGCACCGTATCGCCGGGCAGGGCGATAACGCGCTTGATATAATCGGTCTTGTCGATGGGATGCTTGAAGATCGCCACGTCGCCATGTTCGGGCAGGCTGGCGAACAGGCGTCCGTCACCCACATCAATATCGAAGGGGAGGGAATAGCGCGAATAGCCGTAGGACCATTTCTGGGCGAACAGGTAATCACCCACCAGCAGCCGCGGCATCATGCTTTCGGATGGAATGTTGAAACTGGTGAAAAAGAAAGTGCGGAAAATCAGCACGACCAGCACCAGCTTAACCAGGAACCAGCTGAAGCTTTTCCAGTCTTCCTTTTCCTTGACCTTGCCGGTTTCAGGCTCGGTCACTTCGCGCGGGGTTACAGTGTCAGTCATCGGCGGCGGTCTTGTTGCCACAGCGCGTCTGCGTCAAGCGCGGCGTTGCGCAGGTGGGCGAAATCGGGGCTAATGTGGAACACCTGGAACACTGTTCTGGACGGAAAATCGATTTCATGCCCAAGCTGGCCAGAGCTGACTGCCAGAACAGCCGGAATTGTGCCGGATTTGCGGTTTTCTTTCATGGCGCAAGGGCCTAGCCCACGATTTCCATCGGTAGGAAAGGAATCGCCCCCAGTGACGAAGACCCGCGACGAAGCATGGAAGGCGCTTGCCCTCCACACTGATCCCACGCTGGCGGAGCTGTTCGCGGATGATGGGGAGCGGGTAGGCAAGCTTTCTGCCCGTCTGGAACTGGGCGATACGGGCATCCTGTTCGATTGGTCGAAGACACATCTTACCGACAGCCTGCTTTCCGATTTCGAGGATCTGGCACAGGCCTCCGATTTTGATGATATGCGCACGCGCCTGTTTACGGGCGAAGTGGTAAATCCCACGGAAAACCGCGCAGCGGAACATTCCGCCCTGCGCGGCGTGGGACTGGAAACCAGTGTAGAGGAAGCTGATGCATTGCGGCATCGCATGAAGCTGATGGTGGAGGCGATCCACGAAGGCGCAATGGGGGAGGTGAAACACCTGATCCACATCGGAATCGGCGGAAGCGCACTTGGCCCTGCGCTGGCGGTGGACGCGCTGGGCCGTGATGCGCCCAAGGTGGATGTGCACGTGGTATCGAATATCGACGGTGTCGCACTGGAAGAAGCCTTCGACGCCTGCGATCCGGCGACCACCTTGCTCGCCGTTGCCTCCAAGACCTTTACCACGACAGAAACCATGACCAACGCCCAGTCGGCGCTCAAATGGCTGGCAGACAGCGGGGTGGACGATCCCACGGGCCGCGTGATCGCGCTTACCGCTGCTCCCGAAAAAGCGGTGGAGTGGGGCGTCGACGAGACCCGTATCCTGCCCTTCGCAGAAAGCGTCGGCGGACGGTATTCGCTGTGGTCCAGTATAGGCTTCCCCGTCGCTATCTCGATCGGTTGGGACGAGTTCGAGCAGGTTCTGGCTGGCGCTGCGAAAGTGGATGAGCATTTCCGTGATGCGCAGGGGCGGGACAATCTGCCGCTGCGCGCGGCGTTTGCGGACTTGTTCTACTTGCGCCTGCGCGGTTGCCAGACGCGCGCCGTTTTTGCCTATGATGAAAGGCTGCGCATGTTGCCGGACTATCTCCAGCAATTGGAAATGGAATCCAACGGCAAGAGCGTGACCGTGGATGGCACCCCCTCTGGCCCAACCGCGCCAATAACATGGGGCGGGGTGGGCACCGATGCGCAGCACGCGGTGTTCCAACTGCTCCACCAGGGCACGCATCTGATCCCGGTTGAGTTCATCGCGAGTGTGGAGGCGGGCGATACTCTGGAC
>JBASBA010000179.1:0-1946 GCA_049650885.1 Alteraurantiacibacter sp.
GCCATCGGTTTTGCCGGTGCGGGCCTTGTCATGTTTAATTCAAGAAAGACGCCCGATACAGGGGAAGACCGTGCCCGTAGATATCAACAAAGTCCGCGCCATCGACGTGCATGTGCATGCCGAGATCTCCTGCCACGATCCCGAAGACCCTGTCATGGGCAAATTCTTCGATGCGGCGTCAGCCTATTTCAAGGCGCCGCGTGAACGGCCCAAGATGCCCGAGATCATCGAGTTGTATCGTGAAACGAACATCGCCTTTTGCATGTTCACCGTCGATGCGGAAAGCGGCATGGGGGCAAAGCGCGTCTCCAATTACGAGGTCGCCGAGATCGCCAGCAAGAACGATGACATCTGCATCCCGTTCGCCAGTATCGATCCGCACAAGGGCAAGTTTGGCGCACGCGAGGCGTTGGACCTGATTGAGAACCACGGCGTGAAGGGCTTCAAGTTTCATGGCATCGCGCAAAATGCCCATCCGGCGGACCGGATGGGCTATCCCATTTACGAGGTCATCAACGAATACAAGCTGCCGGCAATTTTCCACACTGGCCATTCCGGCATGGGAACGGGGATGCGCGGCGGCGGCGGGATGCGTCTGAAATATGGAGAGCCCATGCTGGTGGACGATGTGGCGGTGGATTTCCCCGACATGAAAATCATCCTGGCCCACCCTAGCTGGCCGTGGGTGGATCAGAGCCTGTCGATGGCGCTGCACAAGGACAACGTGTTCATGGACCTTTCGGGTTGGAGCCCCAAGTACTTCCCCAAGCAGGTGATCCAGTATGCAAACACGCAACTGAAGCACAAGATGCTGTTTGGCAGCGATTTCCCGCTGATCCATCCCGATAAGTGGATCAAGGCGGCGAAGGACGTGGGTTTTCGCGATGAGGTCATGCCGGGTATCATGAAGGACAATGCGGCCAAGGTGCTGGGGCTAATATGATGGATTTTACCGGGAAACACATCGTCATTACAGGCGCCTCCACCGGCATTGGCAAAGCCACGGCCGAGAAGGTGCTGGCATTGGGCGGCAGGGTGACGGCAATCGCCCGCAGTGCCGACAAGCTGGCCGCATTGAAAGATGCCCACGGAGATGCGGTACATGTTGCCGCTGCCGATGTTGCAGACGCCGCTTCGCAGACAGCCGCGCTCGATGCCGCCGCCAATTTTGCAACGATAGACGGCTTGTTCTGCAACGCCGGCACGGGCGGCACCTTTGCGCCGCTGGAAAGCTATTCGGATGAGAATTACGAGGGCCTGATGGCGGTAAACCAGCACGCCCATTTTCGTGCCGTACGGCAGGTAATCGGGCCGATGAAACAGCGCGGCAAGGGCGCCATCGTCATTACCGGCTCGCTCGCCAGCGAACGCGGCATGGCAATGAACGTCGCCTATGTGATGAGCAAGCACGCGATGCTTGGCCTCTCGCGAGCGGCCGCGCTGGAAGGCGCAGCCCACGGTGTACGCGTGAACTGCATCGTACCCGGCTTTATCGACACGCCGCTGATGGATGGGATTCCGCCCCAGCAACTGGCCGATCTTTCCTCCAACGTGCCGCAAAACCGCCTTGGCTCGTCGGAAGAAACTGCCAATGTTGCCGCTTTCCTGCTGTCGGACGAGGCTAGCCATGTTACGGGTCAAAGCTGGGCGGTGGATGGCGGCGTGTTGGGCACGCTGGCGGTCCGCTGATAAAATATAGGGAGAGTAACAATGCGCGCATGGTTGCTGCCGGAAGGCTCTGACAGTTTCGACAAACTCTATCTGGACGAGCTGCCTGATCCCGAACCCGGCCCGGGCGAAGTCCTGATCGCCCCCACCGCATGGTCTCTCAACTATCGCGACTTCGCTGTGGCGTCGGGCCAGTATTTCGGCGGTGCGATTTCCGAACCGTCCATTCCGCTGTCTGATGGCGCGGGCAAGGTCGTGGCCGTTGGCGAAGGCGTAAC
>JBASBA010000180.1:0-1526 GCA_049650885.1 Alteraurantiacibacter sp.
GATACCGGACCCAATCCCGGGTCATCGGCAGGACGGCCTTTCAGCATCCACGGTCGCGGCTGGATCAGGCGCGCCCAGTCGGCGAAGGATGGGATAAATCCAAGATCTTCGACGACATGCTGCTCGCCGACAAGACGCACGGGAACTGTCTTCCCGTCAGTGTTGACCAATGTGGCTCCGAACATCGCCTCAAGCATGAAGATGCCCTCGGCATGGTGCCGCAGCGCACGGTGCCGAGGATCGGCAACGATGCTCTTCGACTGGTCGAACCATTGATGCAGGTCGAGGTAATCCTCGACCTCGCCACCCCATTTCCGGACCGAGGACAGAGCATGATAGTAGCAATGAGCCATGGCGGATTCCCTCAAATGTCGGTGGTGTGCTGATTGTAGTCGATGAAGCGCGTGCGGCATTCGAGTGTGAACGCGTTTTTTTCGACATCGATCTCCAGCGAACCGCTCGACCCTTCGTTGATTTCCCAACCGGGATGATGAAGCTCGAGAGCAAGATAGGCGAGATCCTCGAGAGTTGCGGAAAGCGCAGTGACAGACGGTCCCGCATTGCCGCCCGCCTCATCGTCGGCTTTCGCGATCTCGACGTCTGGACATTCGACAAGTGTTCCGTCGGCGTCGCGACAGTCGATGCCTTCGACCGCGCCGCTGTCACCATATCCATCGAAGGTGATTTCGACCGTTGCAATGCCCGCAGCGTGTAACGCGGGAATGGTCGTGCATTTGAGGCAAGCAAGCTTGTTCGAGCAGCGGGTTCTGCGGCTTCCTTACGAGTAGCGAAGTCTTCGATCATAAGGGCCATATCGGTCATGGGATGCTCCTGAAAATCGCGCTTGTCCGAACCGTTCGAAACAAGACGCAATACCCAATCGCTTCCTCTCCTCTGATCGATGGATCGCCAGCGCTGTTCGGCGCTGGCGCGAAGGACTAGCGTCCCTAGGAAACGCTTTTCGGGGCAGTGCCTAGCGGTCCACGGCGATCAACGACCGTGACACGCTGCTTCTTGGCCTGGATTACGAGACGCTCGGTCACGCCGTTACCGGGGAACGCGACCACGTAGCGCGGATCAAGTGACAGCATCTGCTCGTTACGCTTGAACCCGGCACGGGCGCCGAGACGACGGTCGAGCGAAAAGGTCAGCTGCTGAACCTCATGGCGTTCTGCCCAAGAAGCTGCGAGCCGGTCGGCACCTTTGGAATCGCCGCCATGGACTAAGAACAGGTCAGGGACGGCCTCGAACACCTTGTCGAGCGTAGCCCAGATATTGGCTGCATAGGTCTTGGCATCCGCATCGCTGTCGAAGCGGTTCCGGCCACCGGCAAAGACGACTGGTGTTCCCTCGGGCGAATGCGCTGCGTGTCGACGTTCCCTGCGAACCCGCAGGAAATCACGGGCATCGATCACGGCCGAAGTGAGGTTCTTCGAATGGCGCGCGCGCGAACCGGAAGCAGGTTTCCAGGACGATCCAGTTTCGTCGCGATAGAGCGAAGCGGCAACCTCGCGCATCTGTTCGAA
>JBASBA010000181.1:0-4101 GCA_049650885.1 Alteraurantiacibacter sp.
GGGGTTGGTCGCCCGCGTCCAGCAGGACGCGCGCGTGCCGGTGCTCGCTCACCTCGACGGCATTTGCCACACCTATATTCATGCCAACGCCAACCCGGACATGGCGCGGGAAATTGCCGTGAACGCGAAAATGCGTCGCACCGGCATTTGCGGCGCGATGGAAACGCTGCTGATCGACGCAAACTTCCCCGAAGGCTCCAGCGTGATGGCAGCGATAGCCGATGCAGGCTGCGAGTTGCGCGGTGATGCTGGTGCGCAAAAACTGGATGACCGGGTCAAACCGGCCAAAGCCGAAGATTGGGACACGGAATACCTCGATGCCATCCTTTCGGTTTCTGTCGTAGACGATCTCGACGCCGCGATGGATCACATTGCCTCGCACAGTTCCGGCCATACCGAGGCGATCATTACCGATAGCGACGATGCTGCGAATCGTTTCCTCAACGAAGTCGACAGCGCCATCGTGATGCACAACGCCTCGACCCAATTTGCCGATGGTGGCGAATTCGGGCTGGGCGCAGAGATCGGCATTGCGACAGGCCGCCTCCACGCGCGCGGCCCGGTGGCGCTGGAAGGGCTGACGACCTACAAGTGGCGGGTCAAGGGATCAGGACAAGCCCGGCCCTGACAGGAGAGAAGCGGCAATGCGTTATAACCGGCTCGGTAATTCAGGCTTGGTGGTTTCGGAACTGTGCCTTGGCACGATGACTTTCGGCACAGCGCCTTCCGCCATTTATCAGCACGATCTTGATCAGGCCGGTTCCACAGCATTGTTGAAGCAGGCACTGGATGCCGGCGTGAATTTCATCGACACGGCCAATGTCTATTCCGCAGGCCAGAGCGAACAGTTCGTTGGCCAGGCCTTGCGGGACAGCGGGGTCGCGCGCGATCAGGTGGTGATTGCGACCAAGGGAATGGGGCCGATGGGCGATCGTCCCAACGACAGCGGCTATTCGCGCTATCACCTGCTGAACCAGATCGATGCCAGCCTAGATCGGTTGCAGCTAGATCATGTCGATCTGTACCAGATCCACGGCTGGGACCCCCATGCTCCTATGGAGGAGGGATTGCGCGCGCTGGAAGATATCGTCCGCACCGGCCGCGCCCGATACATCGGCGTATCCAATTGGGCCGCGTGGCAAATCGCCAAGGCACTGGGCATTGCGGAGCGGCACGGATGGGACAAGTTCATTTCAAATCAGGCGCTTTATGCCGTCACCGGGCGGGAGCTGGAGCGTGAACTGGTGCCCATGATGCTGTCTGAAGGGCTTGGCCTGATGGTGTGGAGCCCACTGCTGGGCGGATTGCTGTCAGGCAAATACGATTTTGATGCCGTTGGCGATGTGAGCGGCGAGGGACGCCGTGCAAAGCTGGATTTCCCAAAGGCCGACAAGGATTTGGCGGCAGAGGCGGTGGATGCCATGCGACCGATGGCACAGCGTCACACGGTGAGTGTCGCGTCGATAGCGGTGGCGTGGCTGCTACATCAAGAAATAACCAGTTCGGTGATTGTGGGTGCGAAGCGCAAGGATCAATTGGCACAAAATCTTGCTGCGACCGCCATTGAACTGTCCAGCGAGGAGCTGGGCACACTGAATGCCATTGGCAAGCTGGATGACGAATACCCTTGCTGGGCGCTGAAATCACAGGAGACGCGCCACGGCTTTCGCGTTTCGCCCCCGCGCCTCTCCGCCGATTGATGCGCGGGCCGGTTACCGGATTGCTGGGCGGCAGCTTCAACCCCGCCCATGCCGGCCATCGCCGGATCACTTTGTTCACGATTGACGCGCTGCAGCTGGACGAGGTGTGGTGGATGGTCTCACCGGGCAATCCGCTCAAGCCGAAAAGGGGAATGGCGCCGCTTGCCGCGCGCGTCCGGTCGGCCAAGGCGATGAGCAAGCGCGCGCCGATCAAGGTAACCGCTATCGAGCGCGCCCTTGGCACACGCTACACGATCGACACCCTGAGAGCGTTGAAGCGCCGCTATCCCCGTCGCCGGTTCGTCTGGCTGATGGGGTCTGACAATCTGGCCCAGTTTCACCGATGGAAGGATTGGCGACGCATCGCGCGGGAAATGCCCATTGCCGTGATCGCGCGCCCGGGGTATGAGGATGATGCTATTGCGAGTCCCGCAATGGCCTGGTTGCGCGATCACCGGTTATCCGCAGCCCGATTACGCAACCGGGGCGAATGGAGCGCACCTGCGCTGATAGAACTGCGTTTCGATCCCGATCCGCGTTCGGCCACACAAATACGCCGGGCGGATCCCGACTGGGCAGACGGCCTGGCCGGACCTGCAGTACGGGATGAAGTGACGCATTCCCTTATCCGTGATAGTTACATCGGGGCAGGCGCATGATGCGCACTGTTTCGGAACGCTTTCGCCCATCACATCTTATACGGAGCATGACCTTACGCGATGACTACTGCCACCAATGGGACGCCACCGCGCTCCGCCAGCAATGGCAACAGCACCGCGACAGCCAACATCATCTCCATGACTGATACACCAAACCCCATCGTAGCCGAACCCGGCTCTCTCCATGCCCTCATCCTTGAGCAACTCGATGATGATCAGGCGCAGGAAATCGTTTCGATCCCGCTTGAAGGCAAAAGCTCGATAGCCGATTTTATGATCGTCGCATCCGGTCGCTCCACCAGACAGGTTGCCGCAATGGCCACCAAGCTGGCAGAGAGACTGAAGAAATCGGGACAGCCTGGCCCACGCATCGAAGGCCTGCCTGCAGCAGACTGGGTTCTGATTGATGCGGGTGATGTTGTCGTTCACCTGTTCCGCCCCGAAGTTCGCAGCTTCTATAATCTGGAGCGGATGTGGGGCTTTGGCGAAGACGGTGAAACGCGGCACATGTTCAGTTCGCAATAGGCTTTTTGCTCACGTCCCGCGTGGGCATCCCCGCGAGAGCATCCTAGTGAGGCACGGTGTTTGAGGGACTGTAAAAGCAATGCTCCTCCACATCATAGCCCGCGGCAAGATTGCCCGATCGCCGGAGGAGGCGCTGGTTGAACGCTATGCCAAGCGTATCCAGTGGCCGCTCAAATTCACCGAACTGCCGGAAACCGGCGGACGCATTCCCGATCCGCAAACCCCGTTCAAAACCGTGCTGCTGGACGAGCGCGGCAGGAACCTTGGCTCCGAAGAGTTTGCCCGCATACTTGAGAGATGGCGTGATGACGGGATGCGGGAATGTCGCTTCGTCATCGGTGCGGCTGATGGCCATGCACGTGAAGAGCGGGACGATGCCGATCTGCTGATCTCGTTTGGCAAGGCCACCTGGCCCCACCTTCTGGCCCGTGCGATGCTGGCAGAGCAATTATTCCGAGCCACCAGCATTCTTGCCGGCCATCCCTATCATCGGGCAGGGTAGGACGAATGCATCGCATCATCCTCCTGCTCGGTTCCCTGTCCTTTTGCGCTTTCGCGGCCACGGCCCAGCGCACACCTGCCAGCAACAGCCCCGAAGCCATGCGAGAAGTTCTGGCAGAGGCGTTGGCCGAACGCGACAATGCCGAAGCGCGCAGCCAGCGGTTCGAAGAAGAAGCGCAGGCTGCACAAGATGCAGCCGATCGCGCCGCCAGCCAGGCAGCGGCACTTGCCGCGCGGATTCAGCAGGCCGAATCGGGCATCGCGGCCGCACGTGCGCGTTTCAGCATGATTGACCGCGAGCAGTATTTTCTGAGGGAAGAGCTGGGCCGCGAACAGCAGCCGGTGGTGGAATTGACCGCCGCGCTCCAGCAATTCACCCGGCGACCGGTGGCACTTTCGATTTTACGGCCCGGATCGGTGAAGGATGTCGTCTATCTTCGAGCCATGCTGCATGACACTGTGCCGCAGGTGCTGGCGGGCACATCCGAACTGCGCGACAGGATAGGTCGCGCCCGTGAATTGCGCCGCGAAGCGCTGGCGGCAGCGCAGGTTCTCGAAGCGGAAGAAACATTGTTGGCAGAGCGGCGGGAGGAACTGGCCGAGACCGAGACGCGGCAGCGCCTTGCAGCACGCGCAGCAGGCGGCTCCGCCAGCCGCGAGGCTGATCGCGCACTGGCAATGGCCGAAGAGGTGCGCGATCTTGATGGTCTGGTAGA
>JBASBA010000182.1:0-8474 GCA_049650885.1 Alteraurantiacibacter sp.
CGCTTTGCCGAGCTTGAGGCGCGCATGGCGTCTGGCCAGCTGGAGGGCGACGAATTCGTTCAGGCCAGCCGCGACTATGCCGAGCTGGAGCCGGTGGCGCAGATCGCCGCCGAGGTTTCCGCAATGCGCGAGGAAATCGAGGGGCTGGAGGACATGCTCTCCGACCCAGAGATGAAGGCGATGGCGGAAGACGAGCTGGAGCAATTGCGCAAGCAATTGCCCGAGGCCGAGCGCAAGCTGTCGCTCGCCATGCTGCCGCGCGATTCGGCCGATGCGCGCCCCGCCATGCTGGAAATCCGCGCGGGTACCGGCGGAGACGAGGCCGCGCTGTTCGCGGGCGACCTTTATCGCATGTATGAGAAATACGCGGCCGAGCGGGGGTGGAAGGTGGAAGCCGTCAGCATGAACGCAGCCGAAGTTGGCGGCTTCAAGGAAGTGGTGGCCAACATCAAGGGCAATGGCGTGTTCGCCAAGCTGAAATTTGAAAGCGGCGTGCACCGTGTGCAGCGTGTGCCGGTCACCGAAAGCGGCGGGCGCATTCACACCTCTGCTGCGACCGTTGCCGTACTACCGGAGCCGGACGAAGTGGACATTCACATCGATGCGACCGACCTGAAGGTGGACACCTACCGCGCCAGCGGGGCGGGCGGCCAGCATGTGAACACAACGGACAGCGCGATCCGCATCACGCACGAACCCTCCGGCATCGTGGTTACCTGTCAGGACGGGCGCAGCCAGCACAAGAACCGCGAAAAAGCGATGCAGGTGCTGCGCGCGCGACTGTACGAAAAGACCCGTGACGAGGCGCAGGGCGCGGAGGCCGAGGCGCGCAAGGCGATGGTGGGCACCGGAGACCGATCCGAACGCATCCGCACATATAATTTCCCCCAGGGCCGCGTGACCGATCACCGCATCGGGCTGACACTGCACAAGCTGCCCGAAGTGCTGGAAGGCACCGGGCTGGGTGAACTGGTGGACGCGCTGATCGCAGAGGACGAGGCCAAGCGGCTTGCAGCGTTGGATGGCTGATACCGTCGCCAGTGCTATTCGGAACGCCGCAGCGCGCCTTGGCAATACCAGCGATACCGCCCGCCTCGATGCCGAACTGCTGATGGCCCATGCGCTGGACGTCTCGCGCTCTGACATGCTGCTGCGGCATATGCAGGACGATGCTCCCCAGCAATTTGCACAACTTATGGATCGCCGGTCCTCATGCGAGCCTGTCGCCTATATCCTTGGCCGGCAGGAGTTCTTTGGCCTCGACTTTCTTGTCGGCGATGGCGTGTTGATCCCGCGCGGTGACAGTGAATGCGTGGTGGAGGCAGCCCTTGATGCCGCGCCACATGCCAAACGATTGCTGGACCTGGGGACGGGGTCCGGAGCTTTGCTGCTGGCCTTGCTGTCCCATCTTCCAAACGCGCTGGGCGTTGGTATCGATCGTGCCCCTTCGCCAATGAAGATCGCTGGCGCAAATGCTGATCTGCACGATCTGGCCATGCGCGCGAACTTTTTGGAACGGGACTGGACAAAGCGGGGTTGGGCCGATGGTCTGGGCGATTTTGACCTGATCATATGCAATCCGCCCTATGTCGAAAGCGATGCCGATCTCACTGCCGATGTGCGTGACTTTGAACCTGCCGGGGCGCTTTTCGCCGGGCCGGAGGGGTTGGACGATTATCGCATCCTCATCCCGCAGTTGCCAGATCTGTTGGCGCAAAATGGTGTGGCGGTTCTGGAAATCGGGCACCTGCAAGGCGCCGCTGTGGCGCAGATTGCTGCCGATCACGGCTCTGCCACCAACCTTTATCAAGACCTTGGCGGACGCGACAGGGCATTGGTTTTGCGATTTATGCTTGGCAAAGGCGAATCGAGTGGCTAACCCTTAACTCAAGTCCACGGCGCAAGGCGCTGGACCGAACCCCAACATTTGCCAGCTCAGCGGCGATACGGCCGCAGCGCGACTGTTCAGAGTACGAATAGGGCAAACAAGGGATCAGAAATGCCTCGTGGCATGCTGTATTCACGAGGGATCATATGGCGAGACGGCATTTTTGCCGCAGCCAGATTGAGGAAGCGAATAGCCCTTGAATAGCAATCGGAACAACAATCGTCGCGGTCGCGGTCGCGGTAATAACAACAATAACAACAATCGTGGCGGAGGCGGTGGCAATCTTTCCAACAACCGGATCGATTCGCGCGCCCGTGGCAATGCCCCGCAGATGTTGGAAAAGTACAAGAAGCTGGCCAGCGAAGCCCAGCTGAATGACGATCGCGTGCAGACCGAATATTACCTACAGTTCGCGGATCATTATTTCCGCGTCCTCGCCGATAACAAGGCGCAGAAGGACGAGGCGCAGGCCAAGCGAAATGCAGAGCGCGGATCCGATGGATCCGACGATAACGACGACAATGACAACGACGATCGCAATGATCACAATGATCGCAACGATCGGGATGATCGTGGCCGCTCGCGTCGAACCAACTCGCGCAATCGCAATGATGATGACAGCGATTTCGAAGAAGGCAATGAAGGCACTTCGGGCAATCAGGAAGATGAAGATAATCCCTTCATCCGTGATGAGAAGCCGAAGAAAGCCCGCAAGCCTGCCGTGCGCAAACCTGCGACCCGCAAACGCAAGGATGCAGACGATCAGGTGAGCGACGACGGCAGCCTTGATCCCAGCATGTTGCCTCCCGCCATCGCGCGCGCATCGATGGATGACGACGATGGCGAAGCCAAGCCGAAGGCCAAGCGCAAGCCCGCCACCCGTTCGCGCCGCAAGAAGTCGGACGAGGATGATGGCGGAGAGGCGCTCGAAGCCGTCAGCTGACACGCATAATTGCGGCAAGGCCGGCTCGGCAGGACGCGACAGCAATGGCCAGCAGGCTTTCCCTCCTTCACCGGCTTGAAGCCCACCCGCACATGGCGGCGCTGGCGTTGGGCCTGCTGTCCGCAACCGGGTTTCAGCCGATGGCGCTGTGGCCCGTCGCCATGCTGGCAATCGGCCTTTTTGCCCTGATTGCCGGATATGCAGCCAGCTGGCTGCGTGCCTTCAAGCTTGGCTGGCTGTTTGGCGTTGCGCACTTCACGCTGGGCAACAACTGGATCGCCACGGCCTTCACCTTTCAGGCGGAAATGCCCGCCGTGCTGGGCTGGGTCGCCGTCCCGCTGCTGGCCCTTTATCTCGCGGTCTATCCCGCGCTGGCTGCGCTGATTGCCCGTCTGATCGTTCGCAACGGTTCGCGCTGGGCTTTTGCGCTCACCTTTGCTGGTGGCTGGATCGTAACGGAGTGGATGCGCGGCTGGGTGTTTTCGGGCTATGCCTGGAACCCCTTCGGCATGATCTTGCTGGGCCCGATTGATCGTCCCGGCCTCGCCGCGCTTTCTCCGGTGATGGGCACCTACGCCCTTTCCGGGCTTGCAGTATTGCTGGGCTGCTCGCTGGTGTTGCTGCTGCGCGAACGCAACTGGCTGGCAGGCGGAGCGATGGCGGTGCTGCTTGCGGCGGGCATGTACTGGCCTGCGGACGAAGGGCGGCAAGGCGATCTGCTGGTCACCATCGTGCAGCCCGATATCCAGCAGGAACGGATTTCCGATCCGCAATTTTTCGAACCCAATTTCAACAGGCTTGCCCGGCTTTCTCCACGTTTCGCGGATGGCGCGCAATCCGGCCCCCGGCTGGTGTTATGGCCTGAAAGCGGCATGGCGGATTATCTGCGCGAAGGGTATCCGCAACGCTATTATGACCGCACGACAGCGCTTGGCAGCCCGCTTTATGCCCGGCGCCGACTGGGCGCGAGCGTGGGGGAAAACAGCGTGCTTCTGACTGGCGCAGTCGATCTGGAAGTCGGCCCTGACGAAACCGGCTATATACGCGCGCTGGGTGCCCGAAATTCCGTTACCGCGCTGGGCGCCGATGGGGAGTTGCTGGCCGGCTATTCCAAGGCTCATCTGGTGCCCTATGGCGAATATTTGCCGATGCGCGGTTTGCTGGAGCCGCTCGGCCTGTCACGCCTGGTGGCCGGATCTCTGGATTTCTGGCCCGGCCCGGGCCCGCAAACGCTGGACCTTGGCGAATTTGGCAAGGTCAGCCCGCAGGTTTGCTATGAAATTATCTTCAGCGGACAGGTGGCAGATCGTACCGATCGCGCCGATTATATTTTCAATCCTTCTAACGAGGCATGGTTTGGCGGCAATGCCCAGCCGCAGTTCCTTGGCCAATCGCGTATGCGTGCGGTGGAAGAAGGTCTGCCCGTGCTGCGCGCCACCACCACCGGCATCAGCGCGGTGATCGATGCGCGCGGCGTGGTGCGGCAACATCTTGATCAGCATGTGCAGGATCGGATCGACACCTTCGTTCCGCCCGCCAGTGATCCCACGCTTTTTTCCCGGTTGGGGAACATGCTCGCACTCGCATGGTCCCTTATATTGATGCTGGCAGGATTTATTGTCATGCGTCGGCAGGCCAGTTAGGGCCGCCCGTCGAAGCAGTCGAATTTCTTGAAAAAAGAGAAGGCAATCTCCAACATGCGCCAATCCTACCTATTCACGTCCGAAAGCGTCTCCGAAGGCCATCCGGACAAGGTTTCCGACCAGATATCCGATGCCGTCGTAGATCTGTTCCTTTCCAAGGATCCAGAGGCGCGCGTTGCCTGCGAAACGCTTACCACCACCAACAACGTGGTGCTGGCTGGCGAAGTGCGCGGCAGGGGCATGATCGACACAGATGGCAATTGGGTCATCGGGGCCAAGGCCGCGATCGAGAAGGCCGTGCGTGATACGGTAAAGGCTATCGGGTATGAACAGGCTGGTTTCCACTGGGGCGATCTGACTTTCGTCAACCACCTGCACCCGCAAAGCGCGGACATCGCGCAGGGTGTGGATGCAGGCATCGAAGGCTCCAACAAGGATGAAGGCGCCGGCGACCAGGGCATCATGTTCGGTTTCGCCTGTGACGAGACGCCTGATCTGATGCCGGCACCTATCGATTACAGCCACAAGATCCTCCAGCAACTGGCAACCGACCGCAAGAATGGCACCGCACCGTTCCTGGAGCCTGACAGCAAGAGCCAGGTGACGCTGCGTTACGAAAACGGCAAGCCTGTCGCCTGCACGGCGGTGGTCGTTTCCACCCAGCATGCCGAAGGCTATGACGAGGGCGACAAGGAAGCCGAACTGCACGAATATGTGAAGGGCGTGGTCGCAAAGATCCTGCCGGAGGGCTTTGTGTCTGACAAAACCGCGTGGCACATCAATCCTACAGGCAAGTTCGTGATCGGCGGCCCCGATGGCGATGCCGGCCTTACCGGGCGCAAGATCATCGTCGATACCTATGGCGGCGCGGCCCCGCACGGCGGCGGTGCATTCAGCGGCAAGGATCCGACGAAAGTGGATCGTTCTGCCGCCTATATCACCCGCCATCTGGCGAAGAACGTGGTGGCCGCCGGCCTCGCCACGCGCTGCACGATCCAGATTGCCTATGCCATCGGCGTGTCGGAGCCACTATCGCTGTATGTTGATACGCATGGCACGGGCACTGTGGCCGACGACAAGATCGAAGATGCCATTCGAGGGATGGAGAAGCTGGGCGGGCTGACTCCGCGCGGCATCCGCACCTACCTTGGCCTGAACAAGCCGATCTATCAGACCAGCGCCGCCTACGGCCATTTCGGTCGCAAGGCAGAAGGTGATCTCTTCCCGTGGGAGCGCACCGATCTTGCCGCAGACCTGAAAGAAGTTCTGGCCTGAGATATACAAGGGCGGGGCAGGTGAGCGATCACGGCACCGCCCTTGCTCCGGTTATGCGCAGTGGACAGCGTATCGCCGCGCTTGATGCGCTGCGTGGGCTGGCGATTATCGGTATCGTACTGATGAACGTGATCGCCTTCTCGATGCCGCCTGCAGCCTACATCAATCCGCGCGCTTTTGGCGGCCATGACATCATGGAAACGCTTTTATGGGCGGCCAGCTTCGTGCTGGTAGAGGACAAGTTTCGTTCGCTGTTTGCGATGCTGTTTGGTGCGGGCGTGGCTATCCTGCTAGACAAGAGCAGCGCCCACCCCTTGCGCGATCACTACGCCCGCATGGCCGTTCTGCTGGCGATTGCCGTCGCACATGCCGTTCTGCTGGCGAATAACGACGTTTTGCGCAGCTATGCCATTGCCGGAATGTTGCTTCCACTGGCCGCGCGCTGGCGGGTGCGCACGCTGGTTCTGACAGCCGGAGCACTGGTTGCAGCGCAATTGGCCGTGACTGGATGGTTCGCATGGGACTGGCTGGTCTATTGGTTCGCCCACGCAAGCGAAGCGCCGGTAGATCCTGCGGCCTGGAAACAGGCAGAGCAAATGTACGGCTTCAATCCGGACGCTACCTCCGCCGCAATCGTGCGCAATGATGACGGGCTGGCGGAGCGGATCGTTCGCCGTTTGTCAGAGACGCCGCAGCAGATGCGCTTCGTCGCCGCATCGCTGCCCTCTACGCTGGCGGCGATGTTGCTGGGCATTGGATTATGGCGCTGCGGCCTGCTGGCGGGGCAATGGACGGGGGCGCGTGCGGCGCGGCTTGGTATGCGCTGCGCAGCCATCGCTTTGCCGGTGTTGCCGGGGCTGGCGGCATGGTCCATCCGCACCGGTTTTGATCCCATCGTCACGACTGCCAATGCCCTGGTGTGGAGCGCGCCGTTCGATCTGTTGCTGGGCATCGGATACGCCGCGCTGGGGATGGCGCTGTTTGGGGGAGAGGGCAAGGCGCACCGCGGCACGCAATTGCTGGCGGCGGCCGGGCGCATGGCGCTTTCCAATTACATTGCTACCAGCGTGATATTCTCGGCGCTGTTCGCGGGCTGGGGCCTTGGCCTGTTTGCAGAGGTGTCGCGTGGACAGGCTCTGCTGCTCTGCCTGATACCCATCACGGCGATCTTGGCCTGGTCTGCCCCCTTGCTGGCGGTGTTCCGGCAAGGGCCGATGGAATGGCTGTGGCGCAGTATCGCAGGGCTCAGGCGTTTGCCGTTCCGGCGGGAGCGGGTGTCCTGACGCTTTCCATATCGGCAGGCAGCCGCCGCGCCGCGATGAATAATGCGCGGTGGCCCACAGGTAACCAAGCCCGCCAATGGCCATCGCAAGCGCAAGGCCGCGTGCCTCGCCATATTGGGGAAGAAACGTGTCGCTTAACAAGCCCAGCAAGAACGGGCCAAGGCCCGCCGCTACGCCATAAACGTTGTTGAGGATCGCAGCCGCAGTCGCTCGCATCCGGGGATGCATCAGGTTCTGCAAGGTGGCGTAGGTAATGCCAAGATAGCCGAAATTCAGGAAGGTCGCGATGCCCACCAGTCCCAGCAGCAGCGGCAGTTCGCTGCGCGTAATCGCAAAAGCATAAAGCGGTGCGCCAAGGGCCAGCGAAATTGCCGGGATCAGCGCATAGGCACGCGGATTGTCTGCACCAAACCTGTCGCCCAGCCAGCCACTGCCCACCACGGAAAGCGCGGCGGGCAGGCTGGCGATCACACCTGCGTAAAGCCCGCCCTCCGCCAGCCCCACGCCCATGCGCGCCACCAGCAATTGCACCCAGCTTCCCGCCCAGCCGCACGCTGCCGTGGCGATGGACCAGATGATGGTGCCAAAGGATATCAGCGTCAGCCGCCGCACGCGTTCCGCAATGCGGGCCACCACCAGGCCAGCGACGATGTTAAGCAGGGCAAAGGCCCAGGCCATAAGCGAAACCTGCGCATCGGAAAGCCCGAACTCTGCTTTCACTGGCTCCACCAGCACGTTCACCACGATACGATCGATAAAGCCCACCGTGGCAATCGATGCGATCACCACCAATGCCAGCGTCGGCGATGACTTGCGTGTTCTCATGTCTTCTTCCCCCGCACGGGCATATACGAAGAAGGCGGCCCCACAATGAAGCCGCCCTTTCGTGTGCGGAGAGTGCCGCCTGTTTCAGGCAGTTTTTGCGCCGTGGTTCTCGCGCACCCAGCGCCCCACCTGGCGGCCATAGCGGGCGATCATCTGCATGTTGAAAAAGTGCCAGCAGCCCAGCACCGTCACCGCCAACCCCACTTTGGTGGCCACGAAACGGATGGCCTCTGCCAGCGTGGTCGGCTCTGCGCCAAGGCTGATACCTCACCATTTACGCTCAGCGTGCGCGCCACCCAGCCGGTGAGGGCAATGGCGATGAAGAGATAGGCGAAATAGCTCAGTTCGGTCATCGTACTTCTCCTGCTTAGTGAATCATGTCGTGGAAGGGGTTGGTTGCAGGATCGCGCCCATCGGCCTCGCCCAGTGTTTCGACTTCGTAGAGCGACTGGCGAAAGTCGCCCCAGACGGTGCCGCTCATGCGGCCCGCCATCGCACCGAAGACACCCAGGAAAACGGCCACACCGATCATCTCGAGTCCAAAACCAAGAAGAGTGAGGACCGCGAACGGGAGAAGGGCGCCAGCGATCATTCCACATCGCGCATAATATTTGGCC
>JBASBA010000183.1:0-3277 GCA_049650885.1 Alteraurantiacibacter sp.
CTCCGCTTCGCTGCGCGGCACCTGCGGACTGCGCGTTCGCGCGCTGTCGCTCGCTGGTCGCGACCGAGAATTCCGCCATCTTTCAGGATCGCGCGGGACACGGTCCGCGCCTAGCGGACCGCAAGGGCGAACGCCCGCCCGCAGCGGGCGCAGCTTGCTGCGCATCTAGCGAGGACGATTGCGCGGAGGCGCAATCGTAAAACAAACAAATTCGCGGAACCTTGGCACCGCGATGCAATCCCCTACCCGTTCACCGCTTCCGCCGTCATCCGCAGCGATTCCCGCCTCGCCGCCGTATCATGCGTTGCACCCGATACGATGATCTCGTCCGCTTGCGTGCGGTCGACGAAGCGCCCGATGGCTTCGCGCACGGTTGCCGGCGAGCCCACGGCCCGCGCCACGTCCATGCTTTCCAGCATGGCGCGGGCCTGCACCGGCAGCGTGTCGCGGTAATCGGGGATGGGCGGCGGCAGCTTGCCCGGATCGCCACTGCGCAGGCGCACGAAGGATTGTTCCTGGCTGCTGGCAAGTGTTTTCGCCTCGGCATCGGTTTCGGCGCACATCACGCTCATCGCGGCCATCACATGCGGCTTTTCCAGCGCGGCGGCGGGGCGGAAACCCTGCCGGTAGACGCGCAGCGCCTCGTCAAGGTGCCTGGGTGCGAAATGGCTGGCGAAGGCATAGGGCAGACCCAGTCTGGCCGCCAATTGCGCGCCAAACAGGCTGGAGCCGAGCATCCACATTTCCACATCTGCGCCCAGTCCCGGCGTGGCGGTGATCGGCATATCCACATCGCCTGTCAGCAAGGCGCGCAGTTCCACCACATCCTGCGGGAAATATTCCGCCGCTCGCTGCAAATCCTTGCGCAAGGCCTGCCCGATGATGGGGGCAGAACCGGGCGCGCGGCCAAGGCCAAGGTCCACCCGGCCCGGGAAAAGCGCGTCCAGCGCGCCGAACTGCTCTGCGATCACGAAGGGGTTGTGATTGGGCAGCATGATACCCCCCGAACCGATGCGGATGGTGCTGGTGACGTGGCCGATATGGCTGAGGATGATGGATGTCGGCCCGCCGGCGATGCCTTCGCTGGCGTGGTGTTCCGCCACCCAGAATCGCTTGTAACCCGCACCCTCCGCCGCTTTGGCAAGCTGGCCAGCCTCTGCAATGGCTTCGGAGACGTTGCTGCCTTCGCGAATGGGAACGAGATCGAGGACGGAAAGATCGGTCATAAAGTGTCTACCATACGAAGTAGGAGGGCAATATCGCCATCGCGGCTGAGGCGGTGATCGCCGCCCTTCACCAGGGTTATCTGCACGTCGTCGCCGGCCAGCGCCTGTGCCAGACGAAGCGAGGTTTCGGGCGGCACATCGGTGTCTTGCTGGCCATGCAGAAGGCGAACCGGCGCAGTGATCGCAATCTGGCTATCCAGCAATCTGTTCGCCTGCGCGTCCTGCCAGAACACGGGATGGGTAGGCGTGGGATCGTAGCCGTAATTGTTTTTCTCGAAGATCGTCTCGTCCTCGCCAAGCTGACGTTTGTGATCTTCGGTATAGCCCCAATCGGAAAAGTCGGGCGCAGCGGCGATGCCCAGCAGGGCCTGCAGCCTGCCCCCCAGCGCCATGCCCACCAGCAGCATCAGCCAGCCGCCCATGGAAGAACCGATCACGATTACGCTATCAGCGTTCACCTTCGCATCGATCAGCGCCATAACCTCGCCGCGCCACTTGCTGAGTGAGCCATCGGCAAAATCGCCATCGCTCTGCCCGCATCCCGAATAATCCAGCAGCAGGCATTCGCGCCCCTGGCTGGCGCACCAGTCGAACAGCGCGGTCGCCTTGCCGCCCTGCATGTCGGACATGTAGCCGGGCAGGAAAACCAGCGCCGGTCCCGCTCCTGCATTATGGCGATAGGCAATTCGCTGGCCGCCGGTTTCGTAAAATTGCGTTGTCATGACACAACTATGGGCGCGAAAAGCCGCGCTGCAAGGTGCATTGCAGACTTGGCGCACGGCTCCATCCGCACTACGTGGCATCCCATGACCGAATTAGTCCAGATCAGCCTTCCCGATGGTACCAAGCGCGCGATGCAGCCGGGCAGCACTCCCGGCGATGTTGCCGCCGCAATCGGCCCCGGCCTTGCCAAGGCAGCCATTGCCGCGCGCGTGAATGGCGAGGTGCGTGACCTCAACCGCCCCTTCGATTGCGACAGCGACCTGGAACTCATCACCGCGCGTGACGAGGATGATGCACTGGAACTGGCGCGGCACGATTTTGCGCATGTTCTGGCAGAGGCGGTGCAGTCGCTGTGGCCTGGCACGCAGATCACCTTTGGTCCCGCCACGGACGATGGCTTTTACTATGATGTGAAAGCGCCCGACAATCGCCCGCCATTCTCGATGGACGACCTGCCCAGGATCGAGGAGCGGATGCGCGAGATCATCAAGGCGGACAAGCCGCTGGTCCGCCAGGCGTGGACCCGCGAACAATTGATCGCCAAGTGGGAAGGCGAGGGGGAGACGTTCATGGCCGAATGGGCGAAGGAACTGCCCGAGAACGAGGAACTGACCGTTTACTGGTCCGGCGAACCCGAAACCGAGGGCGCATGGCTGGATATGTGCCGCGGCCCGCATTTGCCCAGCACCGGCAGGCTGGACCCGCAGGCGTTCAAGCTGATGCGGGTGGCTGGCGCCTACTGGCGGGGTGATCAGAAGAATGCGCAGCTAACCCGCATCTACGGCACCGGCTGGCTCAACAAGAAACAGCTTAACGCCCACCTTACCAAGCTGGAAGAAGCCGCCAAGCGCGATCATCGCAAGCTGGGCCGCGAGATGGACCTGTTCCATTTGCAGGAAGAGGCGCACGGCAGCGTTTTCTGGCATCCCAACGGCTACAAGATCTGGCGCGAGCTGGAGAGCTATATGCGCCGCAAGATGGATGCCGCAGGCTACCGCGAAATTAAGACGCCGCAGGTGATGGACGCGCGCCAGTGGGAGCAGAGCGGGCACTGGGGCAAGTACCGCGAAAACATGTTCGTGATACCGGACGAGATTCCGAATACGGAGGACGAGGGCGAACTGGTGTCGAAAGATGCCGCCTGGATGGCGCTGAAGCCAATGAATTGCCCGGCGCACGTGCTGGTCTTCAAGCAGGGGATCACGTCCTATCGTGATCTGCCGATCCGGCTGGGCGAGATGGGCTGCTGCCACCGCAACGAACCGCACGGCGCGCTGCACGGACTGATGCGCGTGCGCCAGTTCACGCAGGACGATGCGCATATCTTC
>JBASBA010000184.1:0-5479 GCA_049650885.1 Alteraurantiacibacter sp.
GAAAAGAAGTTTCAGGTGAGACTAAACGGATGCAGTACCAGACGGGATTTCTCAACCATTTCGCCACGCAGGCGATAGAGGGTGCGCTGCCGGAAGGGCGAAACAGTCCGCAGCGCCCTGCGTTTGGCCTTTATACCGAGCAGTTCAGCACAACGGCCTTCACCTCCCCACGGGTGGAGAACCGCCGCAGCTGGCTATATCGTATGCGGCCCACCACGGCCCACGGTGCTTTCATGCCTTACGGCGGAGCGCCGCGATTTGCCGCTGCCGATGGCAGTCACACGGTGCCCAATCGCCTGCGCTGGGACCCGTTGCCCATGCCCGAGGGCGAAGTCGATTTCATCGATGGCATGATAACCTACGGTGGCAATGGAGATCCGTCCGCAAGCGGCATTGGCATTCACCTGTACGCGGCCAGTGCCAGCATGAATGCGCGCGCCTTCCAGAACAGTGATGGCGAAATGCTGATCGTGCCGCAGCAAGGCGAATTGCGCATCGTCACAGAACTTGGCCGTATGGACGTTTCCCCTGGGCATATCGCGCTGGTTCCATCTGGAATGCGCTTTCGCGTAGAGTTGGATGGCCCCTCTCGCGGCTATGTGTGCGAAAATTTCGGCGCCCCTTTCCGGCTGCCCGATCTTGGCCCCATCGGCGCAAACGGCCTTGCCAACCCGCGCGATTTCGAGACGCCCGTCGCGTGGTTTGAAGATCGCGATGAAGACTTCGAAATCGTGCAGAAATTCAACGGTGCCTTGTGGACCGCCACGATTGGCCATTCGCCTTTCGACGTGGTTGCCTGGCACGGCAATTCTGCGCCGTGCCGCTATGATCTGGCGCGCTTCAACACGATCGGCACGGTCAGTTTCGACCATCCTGACCCTTCGATCTTCACGGTCCTTACCAGCCCATCCGATATACCCGGCACCGCGAACTGCGATTTCGTGATCTTCCCGCCACGCTGGATGGTGGCAGAGGATACTTTTCGCCCGCCGTGGTTTCATCGCAATGTGATGAGTGAGTTCATGGGCCTGATCCACGGGGTTTACGATGCGAAGGAAGGTGGCGGATTTGCGCCGGGCGGCGCATCGCTGCATAACCAGTTCAACGGCCACGGGCCTGACGCCGAAAGCACCCGCAAGGCAATGGATGCTGACCTCAAGCCCACGCGGATCGACGATACGCTGGCCTTCATGTTCGAAAGTCGGGCGATAATCCAGACCACGAAATTTGCCATGAACAGCGATCTTCTCCAATCCGATTACGATGTCTGTTGGGAAGGCTTCGAGAAAGCGAAACTACCATGACCATAGAAACCGATTTCACGCATGATCCCGACGCCAGTAGCTGGGTGGAAAGCGCCGATGGCCATCCGCATTTTCCGGTACAAAACCTGCCCCTCGGCGTGTTTTCCCCGCCCAATGGTGGGGAGCCGCGCGGAGGTATCGCAATCGGAGACATGATCCTGGACCTGGCGGATATTGCCGAAATTCTTGAACTTGACGCCGCCACCGGGGCGCAATTGGCCAGTGGCGCCAAGTTGAACGACCTCCTGCAGCGCGGCCCGGATACCATGCGCGCGTTGCGGCACGGTGTTTTCAAACTGCTGACAGACGACAGCAACAAGGCATCGCTTGAGCCAGCCCTGCATGTTGCAGCCGACTGCGACCTTTATGTGCCGGTGACAATTGGTGACTACACCGATTTTTACACCGGCATTCATCATGCTAAGAACATTGGCAGCCTGTTTCGTCCGGACAATCCCTTGCTGCCCAATTACAAATACGTGCCGATCGGTTATCACGGGCGATCATCCTCAATCCGCCTTTCAGGCAAGGATGTCAGGCGGCCAAGCGGGCAGAAGAAACCCGCAGAAGAGGGCGCGCAGCCAGATTTCGGTCCCAGCGCGCGGCTGGATTACGAGATGGAAATGGGGATCTGGATCGGTAAGGGGAATGGCCTGGGCCAGCCCATTCCGATTGATCGGGCCGAGGAACACATCGCCGGTATTTCTATCCTGAATGACTGGTCTGCCCGGGATATTCAGGCATGGGAATATCAGCCGCTTGGCCCGTTTCTGGCCAAGAATTTCCATTCCACGATTTCTCCATGGATCGTGACGATGGATGCGCTGGCCCCCTTCCGAACCGCGCAGCCTGCACGCCCCGCAGGCGATCCCGCTCCGCTGGAATATCTGATGGACCAGGGCGATCAGCAGGCAGGCGCCTTTGACGTGACCATGGACGTGTATATCAGCACGGCGAAAATGCGCGAAGATGGCGACGAACCCCAGCGGCTCAGCACCGGGCCGATGACGTCCATGTACTGGACCGCGGCGCAACTGGTTACCCACCACTCCGTTGGCGGCTGCAACATGTGTGCAGGGGACCTGATGGGAACCGGCACGCTGACCAGCGGTGAGGAGGGCGGCGAAGGCAGCCTGATCGAACTGACCGAAGGCGGCAAAAACGCGATATCGCTTGCGAATGGGGAGACGCGCACATTCCTGGAGAATGGCGATGAGATCATCATGACGGCCTATGCCGAAAAGGCAGGGTTCGCGCGGATTGGCCTAGGCGAGTGCCGCGCGGTGATTGCAGGCTGATCGATCCCGTCGAAGCCTTGGCTGCGACGTGGTGGCGTTTACCGCGTTACTGACTGGGCAGGCGGCCTGCACGCAATGTCGTGAAGGGCTGCGGCCTGCCAAAGCGGCACTTGGGCGCGCTTAAGAAAACGCCACATTGCGCATGGACCGGCGCGCCCCATCTTCCTTGCAAAGGAGATATCTCATGATCGAAGTCCGCAAGTTCGATACCCTGGGCAAGGCAGACCACGGCTGGCTGAAAGCGAATTTCCACTTTTCGTTTGCCGAGTATTTCGACCAGCGCCGTATGCACTGGGGTGCCCTGCGTGTGTGGAACGACGATATAATCGGCGCGCGTTCCGGCTTTCCGCCGCACGGGCACGAGAATATGGAAATCATCACCTACGTCCGCAAAGGTGCGATCACGCATAAGGACAGTCTTGGCAATGAAGGCCGTACAGAGGCGGGCGATGTACAGGTGATGTCTGCGGGCACCGGCATCCAGCATGCCGAATACAATGTCGAGGATGAGGATACCCATTCCTTCCAGCTCTGGATTTTGCCCGATCGCAAGGGCCACGAGCCAAGCTGGGGCACCAAGACATTTCCGAAGGATGCGCGGTCCGGCCGGTTTGACGTGCTGGCCAGCGGACGGAAGCAGGATGCCGACGCCTTGCGCATACAGGCCGATGCCCGTGTGCTGGGCGCAACCATCGCGTCGGGTGAAACTGTCACCTACGATCTTGGCGGCCGAAAGGGCTATCTGGTGCCTGCCACCGGGAAGCTGGAGATTGAGGGCGCGGTTGTCGAAGCGCGTGATGGCGTGGCCATCGCCGATCTCGATAGGCTGAAGGTGAAGGCGCTGGAGGACAGCGAAGTGGTGCTGGTGGATACGGCCTGATCGGCCATCGGCACGACGATTGAATTGCGGGTTGGCGGCGCGGCGATGTCCGCCGCCAATCTATTCGTGCCGTAGCGCGTCGATCGGGTCCAGCTTGCTGGCGCGATGTGCAGGGTAATATCCAAAAGCCACCCCCATGATCGCAGAAAACACGAAACTCAGGCTGTTCACCAGGGGATCGAAGATAAACGGAAGGGTAAAGAGGCCGGTCAGCAAAATAGACAGACCCAGAGCCAGCAGAATTCCAATCAGCCCGCCAAAACAGCACAGCACCACAGCTTCTGTCAGGAATTGCAATCGCACCTCGCGGGCCAGCGCGCCGATGGCGAGGCGGATGCCGATCTCGCGGGTTCGTTCAGTGACTGACACCAGCATGATATTCATGATTCCGATCCCACCCACCAGCAGGCTGATCGCGGCAATTATGGTGACGAAAAGCGTCAATGTGCCGGTGATGTTGTTCACCGTATCGCTGATTTCGGCCGTATCGACGATGTTGAAATTGTTGTCCTCACCTTCCTGGATGATGCGTCGTTCGCGCAACAGGTCTATCAATTGCTGCTGGATGGTGGCGGTGGAATAGGTGGGATCGTATTTTACCACGAAATACTGCACGTTATCGGCGTTGCCGATGAAACGGCGCTGCACGGTTTTCAGGGGCATGAACACCACGTCATTCGCGTCGCCATTGCCCACGGAATTGCTCCGCTCCTCGATCACGCCGATTACCTGGCAAGATACGTTGCCCAGCCGCATTTCCTCGCCGATCACCTGATCCTCGACGAAGATTTCCTCAACGATCTTGGGGCCGACGATGCAAACGCTCTCGCCGCGCGCTTCTTCTTGTTCGTTAAAGCCGCGCCCCTCTGCGATCTCGATGGATTGTGCTTTGAAGAATTCGGTATCCGCGCCATCCACGTTGGTGGCCCAATCCTGCCCGTTGTGGAAGGCAACCGCACTGGCGCTTACCGCTCCGGCAGCGTTTTCGACACCCGCAATCTGGTTCTCCACGGCGCGGATATCCGCTGCGTTAAACGGGGGAGGGGCAGTGTTGGGGGCGACCTGCGTGGGAAAGATGATGAACACATCAGATCCCAGGCCCGAAACCTCTTCCTGAATATCTGCCGTAAATCCGCGGCCCAGCGTCACCATCGTAATAACGGCGGCAACACCGATGATAATGCCGAGCGTGGTAAGAAAGCTGCGCAGCAGGTGACGGCGAATTTCACGTATGGCGAGCAGGAACGTGGCAAAGATCATCCGCAGCATCAGGCGGGCTCCCCGTGCGGCGTGGCGGCAGTTGCACCGGCTTTCAGGCCGCGTTCTATGCGTTCCACCAGACCATCGCGGAAATGCACGATGGTCTTGGCGAATTGCGCCATCTCCTCCTCGTGCGTTACCATCAGGATGGTGATGCCGGTCTTGTTGAGATCGGTCAGCAGCTCCATGATCTCCAGTGAACGCTCCGTATCAAGGTTGCCGGTAGGTTCGTCTGCCAGAAGCACATCGGGATCGGTGACAAGGGCGCGGGCGATGGCTACGCGCTGTTGCTGCCCGCCGGAAAGTTCCGCCGGTGTATGGTGCGCCCACGGCAGCAAGCCGACAAGATCGAGCGATCGCTCCGCAGCTTGGCGGCGCTGCTTTTTACTTTCGCCGCGATACAGCAGCGGCAGTTCCACATTTTCCAGCGCGCTGGTGCGGGCCAGCAGGTTGAAGCCCTGGAACACGAAGCCCAGATACCGCCGCCGCAGCAGCGAACGCTGATCCCGCGAAAGATGTTGCACCTCCACGCCGCGAAAGCGGAACTGGCCGGTGGTAGGCACATCAAGACAGCCCAGGATGTTCATCGTGGTCGATTTGCCCGAGCCCGATGGTCCCATCACGGCCACGAAATCGCCGCGATCGATAGACAGATCCACACCCTTTAACGCCTGAAACGCAGCCGCGCCTTGGCCAAAGGTCTTGGTGATGCCCTCCATCTCGATAAGCGCCTGTGC
>JBASBA010000185.1:0-1972 GCA_049650885.1 Alteraurantiacibacter sp.
CTGCTACCACAACCCTTTGGCTTGCTGAAAGCATCTGCGAGGCGCAGGGTTGGGATATTGAATACGGTTCGAACAAATGGCACCAACTTCTCCGGTTATTGGGTCGGGGTCAAATCGAAGCTAATAGATGGCTTGCCGCAGACCTAAATGGCGATCCTAGGATCATTCAAGACGCCCGTTTCGCGCCGGAACAATATCGCCTCGACGAGGAACGGCAGGCAGCGCACGCCACGAGTAATTCGGTTTCCATCCACGCAATCCTGGAAAAGTATCTGAAGGAACGCGAGGTCGCACCTGCCACCGAAAAGGTATGGCGACGGCACATGGCTCACTTCACCACCTTTCTTGGTCATGAGGATGCCGCAAGGGTAAAGCTGGCCGATGTCGTGGCTTGGAAGGAGCAGTTGCTGGAAGGACCTTCGGATGGGAGCAAGCCCAAAAGTGTTCGGACTGTCCGCGACAGCTATTTCGCGGTAGTCCGATCCGTGTTCAGCTATGCGGCGGGTAATGGCAAGATTGCGCACAATCCCGCCGCTGGTGTTACCGTGGGAGGCAAACGCAAGCCAGCGATACGCGATCGTGGGTTCACCGACGACGAGGCAAATCTGATCCTCGGCGCGACGCTAACACCACCTCCGGCCCGATTAAGTCCAGAACGCAAATTGGCCCAGCGTTGGGTTCCGTGGATTTGCGCTTACACCGGCGCGCGAGTGAATGAGATTACCCAGCTTCGAGCGGAAGATGTCAGAAGCGAAAAAGGCATTTGGATAATCTACATCACACCTGAAGCAGGCGGAGTGAAGGACGGCAATTCCCGAACCGTAGCATTGCATCCGCATCTTCTCGATCAAGGCTTTCTGCGGGCAATCTCGGGGAAGGTCGGTCCGTTGTTCTACGACCCTTCTCTTCACCGCGGAGGCAAGAATAGTCACCCCCAATACAAGAAGGTCGGCGAGTATCTGGCGCGTTGGGTGCGGCAAACTGGCGTAGCCGATCAAAATGTGGGGCCGAACCACGGATGGCGGCATCGTTTTAAAACGCAAGCCCGGATAGTAGGAATGGACCCCGAGACCCGCGATGCCATTCAAGGTCACGTTCCGCGAACAGAAGGGGAAGGGTATGGCGGAACGCCAGCAGAAGTGTCGTGGCGAGAGATTAAGAAATTGCCTCGCTACAAGATTGAAGGTGCTTGACGGGGATATAAGGCATCTGCGCAGGGTCGTTGCTCGCCACCAGCTTTCAACCCATGTTGATCGCCGTGGGCTGTCGCGATTTGATGGTGTCTTTCTGCTCGGTATTGATTAGATAATATACGCATTAGAGGCGGGACACCTTGTGCGATGAAATTGATAGAATTATTTTGTGGAACTGGGGGGTTTTCCCGCGGTGCTCATTCGGCTGGATTTGATGTCTCCGCCGCTTACGATCTCGATGAAATCCTAACGTCGTCCTATGAGCGGAACTTTCCTGCTACAGTCCTTAGACATCGCGACGTTGGCGGTTTGCGCGGTGCCGAAATACGCGATGACGCCGGAGGTGATATTTGCGGCCTCATTGGTGGTCCACCATGTCAGGGGTTCAGTAACATAGGGCGGCGTGACGCCACCGACCCGCGACGGCTCTTATTAGGTCATTTCTTTCGCATTGTAGAGGAAATTGAACCAGCGTTCTTCGTGATGGAAAATGTGCTTGGCCTCATGCACGCACATTACCGCAGTGTTCTGACGGGGTCAGTTCAAAAAGCGGCGTCAACTTATCAGATTTGTGATCCTATCGTCTTGAACGCGGCGGACTTCGGAGCGGCGACCTCACGAAAACGCGTGTTCGTCATCGGGTTACATCGTGATTTTAAAACCAAGTTCGATCCCGAAATACTAGAGGAATGGAAGCGCCTCCCAGCTACAGTATATCAAGCAATCTCTGATTTGGCAGATGCCGAACGTCTTGAGAATACCGACGATGGGTTTGATCA
>JBASBA010000186.1:0-2367 GCA_049650885.1 Alteraurantiacibacter sp.
TACGAAATCCAGCCCGCTCCACCATCGTTTTAGCCTGAGAAGGATTATACGCCCGGTGATGGGCTTGGTCTACGAAGCGAATAGCCCACTCAAAATACCGGGCTAGCCATCCGGCTTTGCTATAATCTAATAGGATGACAACTCCTTCCGGCCGAAGCAGTGATCTCCAGCGCTCTAGCGTTGCCTGGGGTTGCGATAGGTAATGGAGGACGCTGGTAGAAATGATCAGGTCAAATTGAGTATCGTACTGATCTTCGCTTCGCCATTCAACCTTCTTCCGTAGGTCGTCCGGAAGGGAATGTATTTTGTTGCGGGCCTGCCGGAGCATTTCTTTCGAAGGATCGTAGCCGATGATTCGCGCTAATCCGATATTACTAATCAGCATTCGCCAGACGAATTCACCGGTACCGCAGCCGTGGTCAAGTATTACCTTACCCGTTAAATCCGGTAAATATTCGCTCGCTTTACCGAGCGTTTTATCCGTATACGTTTTCCACTGCCGGTCGTAGGTATCGGCTACGTGTTTGTAATAGTCGTTGTCTATCATGTTCTTTCCTCTCTTCCATCGATCTACCATTAGACACTCAATCGCTGAGTATCAGTCTCTAGCCGGTTGACGATGAGCTTGAATTTTCCGCTTTCGGACTTAATGATCTTGTCTTTGGAAACATAGTTGAGGACGATGGAAACCGTTTCACCAATGTTTTCCTTTAATTGCTTCCTCAACAAGGTTTCCTCAGCTCGTGAATACGCCTCGGTTACTACCAAATTCACCTGAATGGTGTCTCTTCTTTCCTGCACGATCTGACTGAACAATAGGTGCTCAATACCGTCAAAAGCAATGATAAGACCGATTCGGGTACCGTCAGGAAGAATCAACACATCGTCGCTTCTCCCCTGAATCTGCTCAATTTTTCTTCTTCCTTTAACGGAGGAGGGCTTATCGCAAAGCAGCATCACATCGTCTACCTGATACCGGATGAGCGGAAAACTGAAATTGATCAAACTGGTGGTGATGACGCAGTCGTCCCGGAATTCGTTGATTGAGTACAGAGGGATTTGGTCGTACAGCCCGTCCGACCGTTCCTTCAGCGCAATGGTTCTTTCCGTATTTCCGTACCAGTCTATTATCCTAGACCTAAAAACGTCTTCTATCTTTTCTCGCTGGTGGCGGTAGAGCGTTTCGGATGAGGTAAAGATGAGGGGCACCCGCAAGCGTTGGTCGCGCTCAATGAAAAAGTTTGCCAGTGATTCTACCGAACTGGGATAGGCAAAAATGGCATTAGGAGCGAAGTCTTTGATCCGCTTGAAATACCAGGCAGCATTTTCCCGGTTCAGTCGAAAGCTAGAGAGATACAGCGTCTTGGTAAAGGGGTCGTACCGCTCTTTTTCCTGCAAGTGGAGATTTCCCCGAATCACGACGGTCTTCATTCCAGGATGATGGCCAAAGCTAATCCTATGCGCCCATTGGTAGGCCCCTTCTTCTATCACCGACTGGTAATCGCGGTAGACGGTAATAGATTGCCCGGATGTGCCGCTTGATTGGGCAGTAGTCCGGTTTAGTTTACATCCTGAAAAAATACGTTGGTAATGTTCTACCACCTCCTCCCGGCTGATAATCGGGCAGAGCTGTAAGTCCCGAACAGACTTGATTTTGTTGATGTCAACTCCGTGTTTTTTATAAAAAGAAGCATAGAAAGGCGACTCTTTGTATGCTCTACGGACCAACAAAAGGAGCTTTTCCTGCTGCAAAGTATCCACTTGGTCTTTGTCTAGTTTCTCTAACGCTTGAACCGCTTTTAGCCTTTTATAAAAGAGCGGACTGTACCGTAATTGCTTCTCTACGAACTGCTTAAAAAGTTTTTTCATTGAACGCCTCGCTCTCAAGTTATTTCACGTATTGATCCCACATGCCGTACTTTTCCTTGACCACTCCGCGGGGAATAGCCAGCACCGCTACCAGCAGCCCGGTAAGGGCACCACTGGTGTTCAGGGCCAGGGCACTGTCCGATAAGAACCACGGCACCACGGCTACTGCTAATCCTAACAATACATTGAGATAACGGCCTCTTCTCACCACTTCTCCCATACCGATGACCGACACCACGATAATCAATGCTCCGCCCAGGTGGTTAATATTGGCGGCCGACGCTTCGATACTTACTCCAAAAGCCGCAGGGGCAAACATCAGCCATAGTCCGAGCAGGGTAGAGACGGCCAGCGTCCAGGGAATGCTCATGCCCCACACCGAAGCCCGGTACACCGCCCCCGGTTTCTGCGGCAAGTCCATCAGCTTGGGCGAACGCTCGTCCTGGTTGTGCTCAAACGGCTCGCCGCCCTTCCAGAACACCTTCCAGAAGTTATCGC
>JBASBA010000187.1:0-2944 GCA_049650885.1 Alteraurantiacibacter sp.
GACAAATACGAAGAGGAAGCATCGGTATCCAATTGTTGCGCGATTAACACGCAATTAGGCGAGTTATGCATTGTTACAACGATCCAGTTGGAACAAATGAAACAACAGTTTAGGCCACTTGTGTCGCATATGGGAGTATTGATGGGGATGGACGGGATTACGTGCACGGCGCACGCGCGGCGTATGGCTGTGCTTGCAGGCTCTCTGTTTGCACTTGGGGCCTGCGCCACACCCGTTGTGGATATTGCGCCGCCCGATATCGCCGTGCCCGCGGATTGGCAAATTGCAGACCCTGCGCCCGTAAGTACTGACCTTACCGAATACTGGACATTGCTGGGCGATCCATTGCTCAGCGATTTCGTGGAACAGGCCATCGTGGACAACCGCGATCTGGCGCAAAGTGCCGCGCGGCTGAATCAGGCCCGCGCCTCTTTGGTGCAGGCCCGTGCGGGCTATCTGCCCGCTGTTTCGGGCACCGGCGGTATCAGCCGCGATGTGGGGGATCGCGCTCGCGACGGCGTGCAATTTTCGCTTGGTGCAGATGCTGCATGGGAATTGGACCTGTTCGGCCAGATCTCCGGCAGCGTGGCTGCCGCGCGGGGAGAACTGGCATCGCAAGGATACTCCCTGGCGGACCTGCAACGGCTGATCGTGGGGCAGGTGGCCATCGCCACGATCAACGCCCGCGCCACGGCAGAGCAGCTGGCGATTGCCCGCTCCACCCTTTCCTATCAGGAAGACAATCTGCAAATCGCCAACTGGCGCAATCAGGCAGGGCTGGTCTCCAGCCTGGATGTGGAGCAGGCGCGAACGCAGCGGGCGCAGACCGCCGCCACCATTCCGCTGCTGGAAAGCAGCCTGAACGCCACTGCCAATTCCATCTCCACCCTTATTGGTGAACCACCCGGCCGCGTGCTGGCAGCTATTCAGGCGACAGAGCCAGAGCCGGTTCCCAACCCTCCGCTGCTGGCCGGGTTCGAACCACCGGCGGAAGTGTTGCGCCGCCGCCCCGATGTCCGCTCCGCAGAAGCTACGCTGGTCGCCAGCACCGCCCGCATCGGGGTGGCCCGTGCGCAATTGCTGCCGCTGGTGCGCCTTTCCGGCAACATTGGCACCGGCTCTGTCACGGCTGGCAATCTGTTCGACATTATCACCGGCGGACTGTTTGCAGGGGTCAGCCAGCTGATCTTCGACGGCGGGCGCACGGCGGCGCAGGTCGACAGTGCCGAGGCCGGCGCGCAGGCATCGCTGGCAGCGTGGGAGCAATCCATCCTGAATGCGCTGGAAGATGTCGAAACCGCAGCAGTTGACCAGCGCACCTCGGATGAGCGCGTCGCGATCACCGAGGAGGCGCTGGATGCCGCCGACAATTCCGCCCTGCTGGCGCGCAGCCAGTACCAGGCGGGCCTGACCGATTTTCGCACCCTGCTGACGGCGGAGAACCAGCTGCTCTCGGCCCGCAACCAGCTTGTTTCCGCCCAGGCTGACCGTGCCATCGCCTTTGTCCGCCTGACGCAGGCATTGGGCGGCGGGTGGACTATTTCCGATTACGATCTACCGCCGGTGGCCAGCATCGCCCCTGCGAATAACGACAGGACCGCCCAATGAGCCAGACCGACACCGAAACCGAGCAGGATATCGGCGAATACCTCGACACCGCCAGGCCGCGCAAATGGTACAAGCGCAAATGGGTATGGGTTGTCGCAGCCATCGTGCTGTTGCTGATCCTGCTATCCACGGTGTTTTCCGAGGGCGAACAGGGGCCGGATTATATCACCGCAGAGGTGGAAGAACGCTCGCTTGACCTCACGGTAACGGCCACGGGCAATCTGCGACCCACCAATCAGGTGGAAGTCGGGTCGGAAGTGTCGGGCAGGCTGGATGCCGTTCTGGTGGATGTGAATGACACCGTAACGCGGGGGCAGGTGCTGGCCCGGATCAACACCGATGTGATCCGGGACCAGATTACGCAAGGTCGCGCCAATCTTAACGCAGCGCGTGCTGCCGTCCTTCAGGCGCAGGCCACGCTGAACGCGGATACAGCCCAGCTTGAGCGTCTACGCGAAGTGCGTCGGCTTTCCGATGGCCGCGTGCCCGCACAGGCAGAAATGGAGCAGGCAGAAGCTGCCGTGAACCGTGGCCGTGCCGCCGTGGCCAGTGCCCGCGCCAATGTGTCCAGCGCGCAAGCCCAGCTTTCCAGCGCACAGACAAACAGCGATCGCGCCGTGATCCGCTCGCCCGTATCGGGCGTGGTGCTGGCACGGCAGGTAGAGCCGGGGCAGACCGTGGCGGCCAGCTTCAACACGCCCACCCTGTTCGTGCTGGCAGAAGATCTTGTGACGATGCAGCTGCGCGTGGATATTGACGAGGCGGATGTGGGCGAGGTGCAGCCCGGCCAGAAATCGACCTTTACCGTTGATGCCTATCCCGGCCGCCGCTTCCCCGCCGTGGTGGAACGGGTAGACCTTGCCTCCAACAACATCGCCCTGAACAGCCAGCAGCAGCAGGGCAATCAGGTGGTAAGTTATGAAGCACGGCTGATTGTCGGCAATGACGAGGGGCTGCTGCGTCCCGGCATGACGGCCACGGCCACCATCGCCACCACCAATACCGGCAATGCCATGCTGGTGCCCAATGGCGCCCTGCGCTTCGATCCGGGTGAAGAGGAAGAGGGCGGCGGCATATTCGGTCCGCAGCAGTTCGGCCTTGAAGGCGAGGACAACGCTACGATCGGCGTCGGCAGTCGCCAGACCGTTCACGTGGTAGATGCCGACGGCTCGCTCCGCTCCATCGAGGTGGTGACCGGCCAAAGCGATGGCAGGCAGACGGTTGTCACTTCGGAAGAACTGGAAGTGGGCATGGAAGTCGTGACGGGAATCAGGGTCGGCCAACCGTGAGTTCAATCAGCCGCCCCCTGAACAAGCCGCATCGCACGCCCGATGGG
>JBASBA010000188.1:0-3438 GCA_049650885.1 Alteraurantiacibacter sp.
GCATCGTCGCCTGCATAATCAATGGCGTGAGTAGTGCCTGCCGGACTTGTGAAATGGCGTGGGGCAGATTTGTCCAGCGATTGCCGTTCATCCCAAGTGAGCAGATTAAGCGCCGCTTCGGCGAGACGCGATGGCGCGATATCAAGGTTACGGCGCCCTTCAAGCAGGGGCACCAGCCAAACATCGGTGCGAGCCGCCAGTGCATCTTCGGACAGGCTTTCGACACCGACAAAGCGGGCGCGAGCCAGCAAAGCATTTGGTAGCATTGTCCCCAGCTTCTCCACTGCCTTCTCCACAAGGATATCTACAATAGCCAGTGGATCAGGATCAGGATCGGGGACAGTTGACAACGTGATTTCGCCAAGCCGCCTTTCCCGCCTCGCTTCAACCCTCTTTTCGCTTGGATTCCACCGCGCTACTGTGCGTTCCTCAATCAGATAGGCAAGATGGTGTTCCACGTCGCCGTTCGATAATTGTGCGGCGGCGGTAATGCGCGCGGCCTTTGCCTGTCCTGTCGCATCCGCAATCACGATCCATTCGGCGCGGGCGAGCGGAGACGCAGGTTCCAGCATGAAACCGCGACCGCCTGCCGATACCCAATGCTCACCAGAATGGTCCCTTCGTCTGGCGATAAAATCGGGTCGCGCAAAGGCCATGAACAGGGCCGGTTCCAGACCTTCGGCGTTCGATTGTTGCACTAGGCTTTGCGCCATCCGCGCCCATCGCTGCGCCAGTTTGCGCGACGCATCTGCCCGCTTACCCCTGTCACCGTTCCACCGTGACAGACGCTGCGACAAATCCTCTCCGCGCCCGCCCAGCCCGCGTTCTTGCGATAGCAGCACCAGCTTCGCTGCATCCTTGGCCTGCCCTGCCTGCGCCCCGAACAAAATGGCAGCCGCGCCTTCGGGATCGAGCGGAAGTGCGGCAATCTTCTCACCCCAGGGTGTGATCGCGCCCGCATCATCCAGCGCGCCCAGCTTGCACAATCGATCGCGCGCCGAGGCCATCGCAGGCGCAGGAGGGGCGTCCAGCCATTGCAGGCTGGCAGGATCGGCAACACCCCATTTCGCCAGGCTAAGAACCAGCGGCGCAAGGTCCGAGGTCAACATTTCGGGCGCATCAAACCTTGGCCGGCCTGCATGGCCAGCTTCTTCCCACAGGCGATAGGCCACACCCGGCCCGGTACGCGCGGCGCGCCCTGCCCTTTGCGCTGCGGCCGCCTGGCTGGCGCGCTGGGTTAGCAAATGCGTCGTTCCAGCCGCCTTGTCGAACTCCGCTCGGCGCGACAACCCGCTGTCCACCACGATGGAAACGCCATCCAGCGTCAGCGAGGTTTCCGCGATACTGGTGGCCAGCACGATACGCCGACGCCCTTGCGTATCGCGCGCGATGGCGGCGCGCTGATCTTGCGGAAGAACCTGACCATGCAATGGCAGGATCGGCACGCCGGAAAGCCGATCTTCGAGCCGTTGCCGCGTCCGCTCGATCTCTCCCACGCCGGGCAGGAAGGCGAGAATATCGCCGTCCTCCTCCCGCCATGCGTGCAGAATGGCGGAAGTCATCGCACCCTCTATCCGTTCTTCAGGACGCGCGCCAAACCATTCTATTCGCAAAGCAAACGCCTTCCCCTCGCTCTCGATAACTGGCGTCTTGGCCCCCATCAGCCGGGCAAACCGGGCGCCGTCGATTGTGGCGGACATCACGCCGATACGAAGATCTTCGCGCAGCACCTGCTGCGTTTCCAGCGCCAGCGCCAGTCCAAGGTCGGAATCAAGGTTGCGCTCATGCGCCTCGTCAAACAGGATGGCGGAAATGCCGCCCAGCTCCTGATCTTCCAGCAAACGATTTACCAGGATGGCTTCTGTCACCACCAGTATGCGGGTTGCCCCTGACTGCTTGCTGTCGAGCCGGGTTATATAGCCAACGCGCTCTCCGGGCTTCTCTCCCAACAGGCTGGCAATCCGCTCCGCCGCGGCACGGGCGGCTACGCGGCGTGGAGATGTAAGGATAATCTGGCCGCTACACCACGCCTCTTCCAGCAAGGCAGGTGCGACAGCGGTGGTTTTACCGGCACCAGGCGGCGCGACAAGGACCGCACCATTGCACTGACGAAATGCGTCCAGCAGATCCGGCAGGACGGCATGAATGGGAAGATCGGATTTCATCTGACCGCCGCGACAGCAAGAGAGCGATCAATACCCCCGGGCAACCGCAAATTGTGCAGCTTCCACCATCGCACGGCGGGCAGCGGAATCGGGGAAGATCGACAGGGCATCGCAGGCCCGCTGGGCGTAGTGGCGTGCGCGTTCGCGGGTTGCGGTAACGCAGTCATGCTTGCGGATCAGGTCCACGGCATGGGCCAGATCCTCATCCTCGGTGCTGAAACCGGCGATCGCGTCCTGCCAGAAGCGGCGCTCCTCCTCACTTCCCCGCGCGTAGGCCAGGATGACGGGCAACGTCATCTTGCCTTCGCGAAAATCATCGCCGCGGTCCTTGCCCATTTCAGAAGCCTCGGAATCGTAGTCTAAGGCATCGTCCACCAGCTGGAAGGCGATACCAAGGTTCCGGCCATAGGAATCGAGCGCCAGTTCCTCCTCCTCGCTCTTCTCCGCAACCACAGCCGAAATGCGGCTGGCGGCGGCGAAAAGTGCGGCGGTCTTCGCGCCGATTATGGTGAGGTAGCGCTCCTCGCTCGTCTCGATCTTGCGCTGCGCGGTAAGCTGGTCAACCTCGCCCTGCGCGATGATTGCGCTGGCGCCGGACAGGATCTTCAGCACTTTCAGGCTGCCGTCTTCCACCATCAATTCAAACGCGCGGGAGAACAGGAAGTCGCCCACCAGCACGGTGGCGGGGTTGCCGTAGACGATGTTGGCAGCAGACTTGCCGCGCCGCATTTCACTGCCGTCAACCACATCATCATGCAGCAGTGTGGCGGTATGAATGAACTCCACCGCGGCGGCCAGCTTGTGATGGCGCGTGCCCTGGTATCCAACCACTTCGGCCCCTGCCAGCGTAAGCATCGGGCGCATCCGCTTGCCACCACCAGCTATCAGGTGCCCGGCCAGTGCGGGAATGAGCGGAATTTCGCTCTGCATCCGGTCCAGAATGATGGAATTCACCGAATTCATCGGCGTGGCGGTAAGAGACAGGATAGGCGTCAACGTGGGAGGTGACGCATCCGGGCCGCGCTTGATTGGTACGACGTTGTCGCTCATGCGGCTCTCAATGGGGATGCACACGGGTGTTGGCAAGCGTACATTTCTCCCGCAAGGATGGATAAATGACCATGAGATCGCCCCAACCCCAGCCAGAGGCATCAGACCCGAACGTGCAAGATCCGCAGCCTGACCCCGTACTCTCCAGTTTCCGCAAGAGTATCGACAATATTGATGCGGCGCTGATCCACATGCTGGCAGAACGTTTTCGCATCACGCAGGC
>JBASBA010000189.1:0-15226 GCA_049650885.1 Alteraurantiacibacter sp.
CTTTCAATGCATCCCCCAGCAGATCGACAAGATCCTTATCCAGTACATTGGAGGAGCCATTCTTGTCATCGGCAGAATTTGTGCGGATCAACTGGTCGATATCGATGTAGCGGGTGCAGGCCGTGCGGAAGGCCTGCGGCGCCTTCTCACTGCCAAAACCATAGACAATAAGGCCGTCCTGCCGCAGCCGGGTGACAAGCGGGGTGAAGTCACTGTCGCTGCTCATGATGCCAAACCCGTCCACCTTGCCTGCGTTCAGCAGGTCGATCGCGTCGATGGTCATGGCGATATCGGTGGCGTTCTTGCCCTTGGTCAGGTCAAATTGCTGGACCGGTTGCAGGCCGAAGCGATGCGAAATCTTGTTCCAGTTGGACAGCGCAGGCTTTGCCCAATTGCCATAGGCGCGGCGGATGTTCACCTGTCCCAGCTCCGCCAGAACGGTGAGGACCGGATCGATACCGTGATGGCTGGCATTATCCGCGTCAATCAGCAGGGCGATTTTCTTGAGTTCAGCTTCTGGCATGGCGCATTACATGACGGGGAGGGCGGGCGATGGCAAGAGCGGGGCAGGCTGCAATACGGTTGTAAGCAAACGCGCTGCCTAAGCCGCCAGAAACTCGCCACTCTCCTCATCCAGCAAGTGGAGGATGCCGTCCGATATCGCGAAATAAGCGCCGCGCACGGTCAATTCGCCCGAAGCCTCTTTTTCCTTCACGCAAGGGAAGGTGCGCAGGTTATCGATGCTGACTTTCACCGCTGCCTGTTCCATCGCCCTCTCGGCAGGGCGACCCGTGGTGCCAAGCTTTGCGGCGATGGGTTCGCGCGCATCGTCCAGCATGTTGATCCAATTGGATACAAAGCCGCCTTCGCCCGGCTTCTTGCCGTGCAGATCCTGCGTTAGCGCAGCCTGACACCCGCCGCACATGCCGTGGCCCATCACTACGACTGATGTGACTTTCAGGAATTGCACCGCAAATTCCAGCGCGGCGGACACGCCATGCTGGCCCGGCGTCGTCTCGAACGGGGGAACAAGCGCGGCAACATTGCGAACCACGAAGATTTCTCCGGGTGAAACTGCAAATATCTGCGCGGGGTCCACCCGGCTGTCGGAACAGGCGATCACCATCACCCTGGGGGACTGCCCCTCTTTCAGCTGTTCCCAGCGATCATGCTGCAACTGCCAATCACCATCACGGAAGCGGGCATAACCTTTAAGCAGTTCATCGAAATTTTTCATGGCGTCACCGCTGCCGCGATTTTTAAGATTCGGCAAGGGGGCAGCACGTAATCTGGTCGCTATGCCGGGTTGCCCCAAGGGGGGCAGGCTCCTAAGTGGGCAGGATATGAACGATCTCTCCACCGCACCAGACCCCTCAGGCGACCGTCCGGCCCGCCTGCGTAAACCAGACTGGATCCGCGTAAAGGCGCCCACCAGCAAGGGTTATCACGAAACCCGCAAACTGATGCGCGATCTCAACCTGAATACGGTGTGCGAGGAGGCGGCGTGCCCCAATATCGGGGAATGCTGGGAGAAAAAGCACGCCACGGTGATGATCCTTGGCGATGTTTGCACAAGGGCCTGCGCTTTTTGCAACGTGAAAACGGGCATGCCGCGCATGGTCGATCCGATGGAGCCGGAGAATACCGCAATCGCGGCGGCGAAGATGGGTCTGGAACATATTGTCATCACCAGCGTGGACCGTGACGATTTGCCGGACGGCGGAGCAGGCCAGTTCGTCAAGGTGATCAAGGCCCTGCGCCGCGAAGCGCCCGACATGACTATCGAGATTCTCACCCCTGATTTTCGCGGCAAGATGCGCGCAGCGGTAGAAGCGATCTGCGAGGCCGGGCCGGATGTGTACAACCACAATCTGGAAACCGTACCGCGCCTTTACCCCACGATTCGCCCCGGTGCGCGCTATTACGCCTCGCTTCGCTTGCTGGAAGAGGTGAAAAGCCACGATCCGATGATCTTCACAAAGTCCGGCATCATGCTGGGTTTGGGAGAGCAGCGGCTGGAAGTGCATCAGGTGATGGATGATATGCGCAGTGCTGATGTGGATTTCATCACCATGGGGCAGTATCTGCAGCCCACTCCAAAACACGCCAAGGTAGAGGATTTCGTGGCGCCCAAGGCTTTCGACGCCTTCGGTTCCATCGCGCGCGCCAAGGGTTTTTTGCAAGTGGCCGCCACCCCGCTTACCCGCTCAAGCTATCATGCAGGCGATGATTTTGCCGAGATGCGCGCCGCGCGAGAGGCGAAACTTGCCAAACAGGCAGCCAGGGAAGGGCGCAGCGCCTGATGCCTTCGATCCGCGAGACACACAGTCTGCCCTACACGGCAGAGCAGATGTTCGACCTGGTGGCCGATGTCGATAAATATCCGGAGTTTCTCCCCTGGGTCGTCGCTACGCGTGTGCGCCAGGACAGCGAAACCGAGATGACTGCCGATATGCTGGTGGGTTTCAAGGCTTTGCGGGAAAAGTTCACTTCAAAGGTGGTGAAGGATCGCCCCGACAGCATCAACGTGCATTATGTCGACGGGCCGCTGCGCGACCTTGATAACAACTGGACCTTCCGCAACTGCGGGGAGGGATGTTGCGAGATTGATTTCGCGGTCGATTTCAGTTTCAAGAACATCATGTTCGAGACGCTGGCTGGCCAGTACATCGATCGCGCCTTCCGCAAGATGGTGGAGGCATTCGAGAAGCGCGCTCACGAACTTTACGGCAGTAACAACTCCAGCGCACAAAGCGTCGCCTGAGAGCGGACGCCGGATCGGCCGGTATCCGCGAACAGGCGTTCTTCCGCGTCGGGCTTCTCCTGCCCTTTTTCCAGACGCGCGAACACCACGGTGCCCACGGGTTTGCCGTCGCTGCCGCCGTCAGGTCCGGCAATGCCGCTGACAGCAACGGCGATATCTGCATCACTGCGATCCAGTGCACCGCGCGCCATCGCATAGACGCAAGCTACCGATACCGCGCCAAAGGCTTCTATGATGTCACTTGCGACGCCAAGCTCGCTTTGCTTGGACGCATTGGAATATGTTACGAAAGAGCGATCCAGAACGGCGGAGCTGCCGGGAATCTCAGTAAGCGCAGCCGCGACAAGGCCGCCGGTACAGCTTTCCGCCAGCGCAACAGTGCGACCTGCAGCGGCATTCTCCTCCACCACGCGGCGGGCCATGTCTACGATATCCTTGGGCAGCAGAGAATCGGTCATATCCGCGCAACCATAGTCGCCATGGCCTGTGCGGCAATGCCTTCGCCGCGCCCGGTAAAGCCCAGCCGCTCTGTCGTCGTCGCCTTTATGCTGACAGAAGTTTCGGGCACGCCCAGAAGTTCAGCCAGCTTGGCGCGCATGGCATCGCGATGGGGGCCGATCTTGGGCGCCTCGCAAATCAGGGTCAGATCAACATTGCCCACATCGTAACCCGCGTCTGCCGCAAGTTTTACCGCGTGTTCCACGAACCGTGATGATGGTGCGCCTTTCCATTGGGAATCGCTGGGGGGGAAGTGCTGGCCGATATCGCCTTGGGCCACTGCGCCGAGAATGGCATCAACCACCGCGTGCAAGCCGACATCCGCATCCGAGTGGCCGGCAAGGCCCCTGTCATGCTGGATCTTCACGCCGCACAGCCACAGCTCCTCGCCTTGGGCAAGGCGGTGAACATCATAGCCGGAGCCTACGCGAACGGGCAGGGCGGGTTTGCTATCGGCCAAAAAATCCTCCGCAAATGTCAGCTTCTTGAGGCGTTCGTCGCCATCGACAAGGGTCACTTTGCCGCCAGCTGCGCGCATCACCTGCGCATCGTCCCCGGCAGTCGGCGCGCCTTCCCAGCTGCGATGGGCGGAAAGGATGGCGCAATAGCGGAAGGCTTGCGGCGTTTGCACACGGCGCAGCGTTTCTCTTTTGGCATCTCTCGCCATCAGGTCGCCATTTGCCACGATCATCGAATCGACCACCGGCAACACTGGGATAGCGCCCTGAAAAGCCTTCAGCGCGCCGCACAGCCGTGTGATGACAGGCGCCCGGCAATCAGGGCGTGCGGCGTCGTGGATCAGCACTATATCAGGCGCAGCGGTGGTCAATGCTTCCAAACCCCTGGCCACGCTTTTCTGCCGCGTTTCTTCGCCGGTTACGATCATCACGTGGTCGATGCCGGCTAGGCAATCTTGCGCAATACGGTCCGCATTTTTCGGGATAACGATCGCGAATTGCGTGACGCCGCCTTTCGCCAGCGCATCAACGGCGTGGCGCAAAACGCTGGTGCCGCGATACGGCGCGAACTGCTTTGGCATGGGCTGGCCAGCGCGCAGCCCCTTTCCTGCGGCCACGATAACGGCGGCCAGCTTCGGCGTAGGAGGAAGCGGGGCAGGGGGCGAGGCGCAGCTCATATTCACAGCCGCGCGCTAGCCGCTTGAGGCTGGCCTCGCAATCCACTATGCGCCTGCCTATATTTTAGGCATCGGCCATCATGACCCAGACACAGCTACCTTCTCCCCCGGCGGTAACGCCCATAGATATCGGCCCCGTAAGGATCGATTGCCCCGTGGTGCTTGCGCCGATGACGGGGGTGACCGATCTGCCCTTCCGCACCTTGGTGCGCCGCTATGGCTCCGGCTTGAACGTGACCGAAATGATAGCCAGCGAGGCGGCAATCCGCGAATCTCGCCAGTCTATCCAGAAGGCAGCCTGGGCACCGATCGAAGATCCTGTCTCCATGCAGCTGGTGGGCTGCGATCCCGTTTCTATGTCCGAAGCGGCGAAAATGCAGGAGGATAACGGCGCTGCGGTGATCGACATCAATTTTGGTTGCCCGGTGCGCAAGGTGGTGGGCCAGTTGGCCGGCAGCGCGCTGATGCGTGAAGTGGGGCTGGCAACGAAACTGATGGAAGCCACGGTGAAAGCCGTATCTGTCCCCGTAACCGTGAAAATGCGCATGGGATGGGATCATGCCAGCCTGAATGCGCCGGAACTGTCACACATTGCAGAAGACTTGGGCATGAAGATGATCACCGTCCACGGCCGCACGCGCAACCAGATGTACAAGGGCAGCGCGGACTGGTCTTTCATCCGCACGGTAAAAGACGCTGTTTCCATTCCGGTTATCGTGAACGGCGATATCTGCACCATTCAGGATGCGGCCACCGCGCTGGAGCAGTCAGGCGCAGACGGGCTGATGATCGGGCGCGGTGCCTATGGCAGGCCGTGGCTGCTGGGGCAGGTGATGCACTGGTGGAACACCGGCGAGGTTCTGGAAACCCCGTCGTTTGACGAACAGTATGAGAACGTCACCGAGCATTACAATGCGATGTTGGCGCATTATGGTGATGACGTAGGCGTGAAGATCGCTCGCAAGCACCTGGGTTGGTACACGAAGGGAATGCATGGCAGCGCCGATTTCCGCAACAAGGTGAACTTCATCGACGATAGCGCGCAAGTGTTGGGCGAACTGGAGCGGTTTTACGATCCGTTCCTGCGGCGCCGGGCCGCGTGAGCGAGCGCGATCCCGCGCTTCCTACGGCGCGCGAGCAGATCAATGGCCTGAGTTTCGCCATGCTGCTGCTGTCGCCCGACCACGTGATCCGGCAGGTCAATCCGGCCGCAGAAAACCTGCTGGGCATGAGCAGCAGGCGCCTGGTCGGAAAATCCTTGCTGGAAATCGTGGCCTTCTCCCGTCCCGGCATCAAGGATCGCCTGCTTGAACCGGAAACGCAGCTGATGGCGCGGGGTGTCGATGCCAAGGTTGGCACGCGCGATTTGCGGGTGAACATCACCACATCGACATTGTCCAATCATCCCGGTTGGCGCACGGCAACCTTGTCTGATGCCAGCCAGGGAGAGCGATTCGAGGATCACGAACGACGCGGCCAGTTGCGTGGTCCGGCGGTGCTCGCCCACGAAATCAAGAACCCGCTGGCCGCCATCCGCGGTGCCTCCCAATTGCTGGGGCGCAAGGTCGCAGGTTCCGAGAAGACACTTACCGGACTGATCGCGGATGAAGTGGATCGTATCGCCCAGTTGATCGACCGAATGCAGCGCCTTGGGCGCGAACGTGCAGAGCCGGTTGGCCCCATCAATCTGCATGAAGCCATCCACCGCGCGCTCGAAACGGTGCGCATCACCAGCAGTGCCAGCGTGGCATGGCGGGAGGAGTTCGATCCATCTTTGCCCCCCGTCCTCGCCAACGAAGGCGCTTTGGTACAGGTGTTGGTAAACCTGATGGCCAACGCGCGCGATGCATGCAGCGATGTGGTCGCGCCGCAGCTCACCGTTCGCACACGCTTTGTCAGTGGCATCGTGATGAATGTCTTTCGTCTGGGGCTTCCGGTGAAACTGCCGATAGAAATACAGGTGAGTGACAACGGCCCCGGTATCGATCAATCGATCAGGGACGACATCTTCGAACCATTCGTAACCAGCAAGACAAACGGGCAAGGCCTTGGCCTGGCTTTGGTGCAGAAACTGGTTCGCGATATGGATGGGCGCGTCAGTCACGAGCGTGACGAGGCCGGTGGGTGGACACATTTTCGCATTCACCTGCCGATGGCGCGCTGATAGAAACAAGGGTCAGGGGATTACACATGGCACATCGCGCCTTGCTGGTAGAAGACGACAACGCCATCGCCATGGTTATCCGCACAGCGCTGGAGGATGAGGGGTTCGAGGTCGACACATCGGATACCGTCGCAGGCCGCGATGCCGCACTGTCGATACGCGATTATGGCGTGATGCTGACAGATGTCATGCTGCTGGATGGCGACGGTATCGAAACGCTTGGCGCCGTGCGCGAGGCCTATCCGCAGATGCCGGTTATAATCCTCTCGGCCCAAAACACGCTTGATACCGCAGTTCGGGCGACCGATCGCGGCGCATTTGAGTATTTTCCCAAGCCGTTTGATCTTGATGAACTGGTGCGCGCCACGCGCCAGGCGGTGGAAAGCCGCAACACAGCTGTTGCCGGTGCGGACCAGCCGGGCGACGGATTGCCGTTGATCGGGCGCAGTCGGGCCATGCAGGAGGTCTACCGCCTGATTACCCGCGTCCTGAATAATGATCTGACGGTGCTGGTGCTGGGCGAAAGCGGCACAGGCAAGGAACTGGTGGCGGAGGCGATCCACAATCTGGGTGCCCGAAAGAGCGGCCCGTTCGTTGCGGTCAACACCGCCGCTATCCCGCGTGAGTTGATCGAGAGCGAGCTTTTTGGCCATGAGAAGGGCGCTTTCACGGGCGCCACGGCCCGCAACATCGGCAAGTTCGAGCAAGCGCATGGCGGCACGCTGTTCCTGGATGAAATTGGCGACATGCCCGCCGAAGCGCAAACACGCCTGCTGCGGGCGTTGCAATCGGCCCGCATCCGGCGGGTGGGCGGAAATGATGAGATTTCGGTCGATGTGCGCATCATCGCGGCAACCAATCGTGACCTGTTGCCGCTGATAGCTGCCGGAAGTTTTCGCGAAGATCTCTATTATCGCCTCAATGTCGTTCCGATAAAACTGCCGCCCTTGCGGGACAGGGCCGACGATGTGGCGCCCTTGGCACTGCATTTTCTGATGCGCGCGGCGAATGAGGGCCTGCCCAGGAAATCGTTGAGCGATGAAGCTGCCCGGCTGCTGTCGCTGCAGCAATGGCGCGGCAATGTGCGGGAGTTGCAGAACCTCGTCTATCGCGCCGCCCTACTGGCACGCAAGGACGTGATTGATGCGGAAACCATACACTCTGTGCTGGATGATTTGCCCCGCGATGCCGGTGGCGGCGATGATCGTGACATCGGCTCGCTGGTCAGTGACTGGCTTGAACAGGCCGATTTTGCAGAAGGCACACTTTACCAGAACGCGCTGTGCGAGCTGGAGCGGCCGGTGTTCCGCCATGCGCTGGCCAAGACCGGCGGAAACCAGCTGAAAGCCGCGCAAATGTTGGGGATCAATCGCAACACACTGCGCAAAAGGTTGTCCGAACTGGAAATTGAACCGGACAAGTTCTCTCGCGGATAGGGGGCTCCGGCGCTTTTAACTTGCAAAGCCGCAACAGCGTTGTTGTAAGACTGCAACGTGACACAAGAGCCACACTCCGAACCGGATGACGTGACCGCCAGGCGATCCCGCTTCTTGCGCCGGGCAGCGCTGGCTTCGCGGCGGCTGAACCTTTTTCTCTGGCTGGAGTTGCTGTGTTACGCCGCCTTGGCGGTGATGCTGGTGACGGTGTATTTCACCCTCGGCGGCCGTCCCAATTTCGGCGAACCGGTTCCATCATGGCAGGCCGCGGCCTTGCTGGTCGGCACTTTGCTCCCGGCATTGGGGTTGATCGTCCTGTGGGGTCGCCGCATTGCCAAGCGCAGGGCAGGGGGCACCACCGGGCGGTTACATGTAAACCTGGTGTTTTTCTTCTCGCTTCTGGCTGCAATTCCGACCCTGTTCGTGACGGTGTTCGCGTCGGTCCTGTTCCAATCAGGCGTGCAGTTCTGGTTCAGCGATGATTCTCGCGGAATTCTGGATAATGCGAACCAGCTTGCACGTGGATATTATGATGAGAACCAGCGGCTTGTGGGCAACAACGCGCAAGCGATGGCAAGTGACCTTCGCTATATTCTCTCTGCCATGAGCATGACCAGCCTCGACTTCCAGCAGCAATATTCGCTGCAGGTCTACAACCGCGAACTGAGCGAAAGTGCCATTCTGCAAGAGGCGCAGGACGGTGGCTTTCGCGTCATCCTGATTGTCGATCCAGACGAGAACACGGAGCGCCAGCGCATCAGCGCGCAGGACGTGGAGCGGTTCCAGCGAGGCGAGTCCGTTGTCTTGCGGGCGACCGAGGAGCGCACCGAGGCTGTCGTGCCGCTGGATCAGGAGCTTGGCATCTATCTTTACGCAGCGCGAGATTCAGATGCACAGGCGCTCTCCCAATATCGCCGCGCGCAAAGCGTCGCGCAGAGTTACGAGGACCTGACCGATCAGGCGCGTGTGCTGCAATTGCAGTTCAACTTCGCCCTTTTCGGGGTTTCTCTGGCGCTGGTGGCGCTGGCAGTGTGGGCCGCGTTGCGTTTTGCGGATCGACAGGTGAAGCCGCTGGCAGAACTGGCCGAAGCTGCTCAGGAAATCGGCGCAGGCAATTATGCCATGCGCGTCTCCGGCCGCACAGGGCAGGACGAGATCGGCTTGCTGAACCGCGCTTTCAATCGCATGAGTGTGCAGATCGGGCGTCAGACCGACGCCTTGCTGGGTGCCAATCACCAACTCGCAGAACGCCGCGCCTTTATCGAGGCGGTGCTGCAATCAATTCGTGCGGGGATCATCTCCCTGGATGCCGATGGCCGCATCTTGTTGATGAACAATTCTGCCCAGCACCTGCTGCTCGATAGCGAGGGGCCGCTTCCGGTCGATCAACCTTTGGAAGATGTCGCGCCGCAGCTTGCCGAACTGGTGAAGGATGATGCCCGAAGCGAGATCATCCAGATCAGCCGCGCGGGCGAGCTTCTGACCCTGGCGGTGCAGATTTCGCCAGCAACCCCGGGCCACGTGATTACCTTTGAGGATATCACCCGCCAATTGCTGGATCAGCGTCAAGCCGCATGGTCCGATGTGGCGCGGCGCATTGCGCATGAAATCAAGAACCCGTTGACCCCTATCCAGCTAGCAACAGAGCGTTTGAAGCGACGCTATGCCAAGCAGATCGAAACGGACAAGGACCTGTTTGACGAGCTGACGGGTACGATCATCCGGCAGGTGGGCGATCTTCGCAAGATGGTAGATGAATTTTCCAATTTTGCGCGTCTGCCAAAGCCCGTATTCCGGACCGAAGACGCCATAGATCTGGTTCGGCAATCGCTTTTCCTGCAGGAAGTGGCGCATCCGCAGATCACTTATACCTTCAGCGCCAGCAAGGATATTCCGCCCGTAGAGTGTGACCGGCACCAGGTGGGTCAGGCGATGACCAATGTGTTGAAGAACGCAGCGGAAGCTGTCGAAGCGCACCTTGCGGACGCCCCGGTCGACTGGCGCGCGCGGATAAATGTTGCGATGTCGCGGCGGCAGGACCAGATCGAAATTACAGTAAGCGATAACGGTGTGGGCCTGCCGAAAGGCGGGGAAAATGTGATCGAGCCCTATGTTACCACGCGTGAAAAGGGCACAGGTCTCGGCCTCGCCATCGTGAAGAAAATCGTCGAGGAACATGCAGGCGACCTCGAATTTGCCTCGCTACCCGAAGGCGGTACGCGGGCTACCCTGCGCTTCGCAATTCACCCGGGTGACCTGGACGAAAACAGCGAGGCGGCCGAATGATTTTTACAGGAGAGCACTGAATGGCACTCGATATACTCGTGGTCGATGATGAACGCGATATTCGCGATCTCGTGGCCGGCGTTCTGAGTGACGAAGGTTACGACTGCCGCACGGCGGGCGACAGTGACAGCGCCCTCGCCATGATTGATGAACGACGCCCCAGTCTCGTCCTGCTGGACGTTTGGCTGCACGGCAGTCCGATGGACGGGCTGGAGGTGCTGGATGCCATCAAGGCCCGCGAACCGAACCTGCCCGTCATTATCTTTTCCGGCCATGGCAATGTGGATACCGCTGTCTCCGCCGTCAGCCGCGGGGCGATGGATTTCATCGAGAAGCCCTTCGAAGCGGAAAAGCTGCTGCACCTCGTGGCCCGTGCCACGGAAACAGAGCGGCTGCGGCGTGAAAATGAACGGCTTCGCGAAGGCATGGCCGCGCATGACGAATTTACAGGCAATTCCAGCGCAATCAACGCGGTGCGCGCAACTCTGAAGCGCGTGGCCAACACCGGCAGCCGCGTGTTGATGAGCGGCCCGGCAGGGGCTGGCAAGGAAGTGGCTGCGCGCCTCCTACACGCGTGGAGCCCGCGTGCCGACAAGGCTTTTGTCACGGTAAATTCGGCACGGATAACGCCCGAACGCTTCGAGCATGAACTGTTTGGAGAGGAGGCGGATGGCAAGCTCGTTCGCGCGGGTCTGCTGGAGCTTGCCGATGGCGGTACGCTTTACCTTGATGAAGTGGCGGATATGCCCGAGAGCACGCAGGCGCGTATCCTGCGGGTGCTGACCGATCAGAGCTTCGTTCGCGTTGGCGGCAACCGGCAGGTGGGTGTGGACGTTCGCGTTGTCTCTTCCACCGCGCGGGATCTGCTGGTGGAAATAGAAGAGAAGCGCTTTCGCGAAGATCTGTTCTATCGCCTGAACGTGGTGCCGATCGACATCCCTCCGCTGGCTGATCGCCGGGATGATATTCCTGCTCTTGCCGACCATTTTTTCACCCGTTACGCGCGCGAACAGGGCGTGGAGCCACCCAATATCGCGCCCGAAGCGCTGGCAGCGATGCAGGCCTATGATTGGCCCGGCAATGTGCGCCAGTTGCGCAATGTCATCGAACGCACCGTAATCCTGGCCCCGCGCGAGGATTTTCAAGCCATCTCGCCCGAGATGTTGCCCTCGGAACTGACTGGCGGATCGAGCGCGGAGGGCGGGGGAATGTCGACCTTGATGGGCGTTCCACTGCGAGAGGCGCGTGAGAGCTTTGAGCGGGAGTATCTGCGTATCCAGATCCGTCGCTTTTCCGGCAATATTTCAAAGACCGCGGGCTTCATCGGCATGGAGCGATCGGCGCTGCACCGAAAGCTGAAACTGCTTGGCATGAACGAGCGGAGCAATAATGAAGAAGGCGGCGAGGAATAACGGCAATCCTGGAACCACTTGCATCCTTGGGATTTTTCCTAATATATCGCTGCACCGCACAAAAGTGCAGTCGGCGAGTCTTCTGAATGTAACAGAAGGCCGCCAGATTGCGGGTTTACGCCCGCCAAGAACGATGGAGTCAAACAATGACCAAGGGCACCCTTTCAGCACGCGCGAAGCCGGCCGTGGAAGTTGAAAAATCTGAGCCACGCGCGAAAAAGCCTGCTGCCGCGCCAGCCAATGGCGCGAAGAACGCCAATCTTCAGGACGTATTCCTCAATCATCTTCGCCGCGAGAAAATTCCGGTCACCATGTTTCTGGTGAAGGGTGTGAAGTTGCAGGGCATCGTCACCTGGTTCGACAATTTTTCGATATTGCTTCGCCGCGACGGCCAATCGCAACTTGTTTACAAACATGCGATTTCCACCATCATGCCGGGGCAGCCGGTTGATGCAGAGCAATTCGGCATCGGCCCCGATGGCGGGCGAAAGATGCGGCAATTGCAGGATATCTTTCTGACCCGCGTAAGAGATGCCGGTGTTGCTGTAACCATGTTCCTTGTGAACGGCGTGATGCTGCAAGGCAGAATTGCCAGCTTTGACCTTTTCTGCATGCTTCTTGAGCGTGACGGGTTTGTTCAGTTGGCTTACAAGCACGCTGTCTCTACAATACAGCCTGATCGCCCGGTCGACCTGACTGACGACGATCTGGATGATGATGCCAACGAAGGCGACAACGACTGATCATTGATGACGATATCGAAGGCGAGGTTACGCGCGGTGCGCGGGCCCTTGTCGTTTGCCCTGACATCCGCAGCCAACGCCGTGATGATGACCCGGACGCACGTCTGGAAGAGGCGAAGGGCCTTGCGCTTGCCATCGGCATTGTCGTGGCAGAGGCCTTCATTCTTCCAGTTCGCGAGGTAAAACCCAATACGCTGTTTGGTGAAGGGCAGGTGCAGCGCATCGCCACGGATTGTGAGCTTCACGAGGCAGAACTCGTGATCGTGGACGGGGCGCTTTCACCCATCCAGCAGCGCAATCTGGAAGACAAGATCGGTCGCAAGGTCATCGACCGTACCGGCTTGATCCTGGAAATTTTTGGCGAGCGCGCCGCAACCGCCGAGGGCAGGTTGCAGGTTGAATTGGCGCATCTGGACTATCAGGCCAGTCGTCTTGTGCGCAGTTGGACCCACCTTGAACGACAACGGGGCGGCTTCGGCTTCCTCGGTGGGCCGGGTGAAACGCAGATCGAGGCTGACCGCCGGATGATCCGCGATCGCATGGCGAAGCTGCGCCGCGAGTTGGAACAGGTGCGCAAAACGCGCGAACTACACCGCAAGCGCCGGGGTAGGGCGCCTTGGCCAGTGGTCGCCCTGGTGGGCTATACTAATGCCGGTAAATCGACCCTTTTCAATCACATGACCGGCGCGGACGTGATGGCGGAGGACTTGCTGTTCGCGACGCTGGACCCGACCATGCGTGCGATCACGCTGCCCGGCGTCGAAAAAGCTATCCTGTCCGATACGGTGGGTTTCATTTCAGACCTGCCGACACAGCTCGTCGCGGCATTCCGCGCCACATTGGAAGAGGTTACGGCGGCAGATATCGTTTTGCATGTGCGCGATATCGCCAATCCTGACACTACCGCGCAGAAGAGGCAGGTTTTGCAGGTTCTATCTGATCTGGGCGTGATCGAAGAAGATGGGGAAGGGGAGCCCACGCCCATTCTGGAAGTCTGGAATAAGTGGGATCTTCTGGGTTACGAATTGCGTGAAGAATTGGCTGAGTTCGCTGCGCATGACGAAGACGTCGTCACCATTTCCGCAATCACTGGGGAGGGTATCGACGGCCTTCGCGAAAAGTTGGGCGCGGTGCTGACCGAGGGCGCGCGGCGCCATTCCTTTATCATACCAGCGTCAGATGGGGCGCGCATCGCCTGGCTTCACGCGCATGGAGAGGTCTTGTCTGACAACGACGGCGGTGAGGGCCAGGACGGTCCGATGCGTCACATAGAGGCTCGTTTGACGGAAAAGGAATGGGGGCGGTTCGAGTCGCTCTAGGCTTCGCGTTCCTGGCGTTTCACCTCTTGCCACAGTGCTTCCTGCGCATCGAGATCGCGCTGTGCGAAGTCACCCGCTGCAAGCGCTTCCATCGCTCGATAACGACGCTCGAACTTTGCGTTTGCTGCCTTTAGCGCGTCTTCGGCGGCTATTCCGTATGATCGCACCAGATTGACTGTTGCGAACAGCAAGTCGCCAGCTTCCTCGACACGGGATGCATCGTCAGCTTCGCGCAGTTCCTCGGCCTCCTCCGCAACCTTTGCTGCCGGACCCTGATGATCTGGCCAGTCGAACCCGTCACGGGCAGCGCGTTTTTGCAATTTTTCTGCACGCAGCAAAGCCGGAAGAGCGCGGGCTACGCCATCCATCGTGCTGGTCGCACCGTTATCTGCGCGCTCCCTGGCTTTGATATCTTCCCACCGTTTGCCATCCATTACGCCGGTTTCATCGCCAAAGATGTGTGGGTGGCGAGCTTCCATCTTGTCGGAAATGGCGCGGGCTACGTCGTCGAAAGCGAAGTAATCGGCTTCTTCTGCGATCCGCGCTTGGAATACGACCTGCAGCAGAAGATCGCCGAGTTCGCCGCGAAGATCAGCCATGTCCTTGCGCTCGATCGCGTCCGCAACCTCGTAAGCTTCCTCGATCGTATAAGGCGCGATAGTTTCAAACGTCTGCGCAACATCCCATTCGCAACCACGCTGTGGATCGCGCAAGCGCGCCATGATCGCGAGGAGGCGGTTCAATTGGTCGGACATGTTCGTTCTCGCGCCGGATGCTTAAGGATGATAATATATATTATGTTAAATACAAGGATGGTCGAAGCCACTTGGCGCTGGCCATCGTTCACTTGATCAAGCTGAAGAACAGCGCCAGCCCTGTAAAAATACAGGCCCAGATCAGCACCAGTCTGATTGTTTTGGACATATTGACCTGATGTGACCGATAGGTTCCCAACGCCAGCACAAGCCAAGCAACGAGCGCGATGGTCGATACGAGCGATGCGTCGCTCATGCCACCAGCTCCAGTCCATCGAACCCGACCAGTACATTATCCGGCACCTCTTTGCTCAAGGTCGCGTAGTCCATGCTCTTGTCGAGATGTGACAGCACGGTTTTTCCGGCTCCCGTTCTCTCTGCCAGTTCCAGCGCCATGTCGAGATTGGCGTGCGTAGGATGCGGCTTGCGACGAAGGCAATCCGTCACAAGGATATCAACACCATCGAACAGGTCGATCATATCGTCTGTAATCTCTGCGAAGTCCGTCGCGTAACCGATTGATTTTCCATCGGCTTCAAAGACGTATGCAGTCGTGTTGATGGGACCGTGCGGCATCTCTACGGAATCGACGCCGAAGCCTGCGTGCATTCGCAAAGTGTCCAGCGTGCTCAGTTCAACGAGCGTGTGATAGCCGTACTGACCGGCAAAAACATAGCCGAAACGATTGCGCAATCGGCGGCAAGTCTCGCTGGA
>JBASBA010000190.1:0-7397 GCA_049650885.1 Alteraurantiacibacter sp.
AGCTACGAAGGCTTGAGCCTGAAATTCCGCGATGGGCAGTTTGTCGGTTATTTCGCGGAGCCGCCTTATGTGCCGGAAACCACGCGTGCCGCCATGCTGACGGATGAAAATATAAGTCTGGTTGACGTCAGCACCATCGGCGAGGAATTCGTGATGGGCAGTGATGATGTGCCGGTTATCTCCGGCCTGTTCGACGGCGAAGGCGACGACGCCAGCGTGCAGGCATTGTATGCAGGCGAGAACTGCATCGCGCGATGAGCTGGTCGCCTTCTTCCACCTCCATCACCACCCCAGACGGCACCGAAATTGCTCTCCACCGTGTTGGCGAAGGTCGCCCGGTGGTGTTGTTTCACGGCCTGTTCTCCAGCGCGCAGATGAACTGGATCAAGTTTGGCCATGCAAAGCTGCTGGCGGAGAACGGGTTTGAGTGCATCATGCCCGATTGGCGGGTGCACGGGGAGAGCGATGCGCCCACTGATCCGGCGCTGTACGCGCCCGGTATGCTGGTGCGCGATGCTATATATATCGTCGAGACGCTGGGGTTGGAGGATTACGACCTCGTCGGTTTCTCATTGGGAGCGCGTACCGCAGCCAGCGCCGTCATTGCTGGCCTGACACCGCGCAAGCTGGTGCTGGGGGGGATGGGTATCGAAGGCCTCTCCAACTGGCAGCAGCGCAGTGCTTTCTTTGTCGACATGATCGACCGCTATGGCGAGATCGAGCGCGGCGATCCGGCATTTATGGCAAAAAGCTTCATGAAGGGGCAGGGTATTGATCCCGTCGCAGCACGGCTGCTGCTGACAAGGGGCGTGGAAGACATCGAGATCGCGCAGCTTGCACGCATTACCATGCCAACGCTGGTGCTGATCGGCGACGAGGACCGCGACAATGGTTCGCCGGAGAAGCTGCGCGATGCCTTGCCCGATGCCACCATCACGGTTGTGCCAGGCAATCACATGGGCAGCGTGACCAAGCCCGATATGGGCCGCGCTATCCTGGAATTTCTGTCCTGACATCGCGCCGCGCGGCGTAGCAGTGCAAAACGAAAAGGGGCGCCACCGTTTCCGGCAGCGCCCCGTTCTTCGCGTCAGTCTGAGTGGCTTCAGGCGTTCTCTTCGCCTTCAGCATCGTCAGCCGGAGATTCTTCCGAATCAGCGTCTTCACCTTCTGCGGGGGGCAGGTCGCCCAGTTCGCGATCGGGGTCCAGCTCTTCCTGGAAACCTTCGCCGGCGATGGCGCGGGTTTCTTCTTCGGCAGCCTGCTTGAGGATGTCGATACCCTGGCTCTGCAGTTCGGCTTCGTCTTCGGAGCGGGCCACGTTGGCCTTTACCGTGACTTCAACCTCGGCGTGCAGCGCGATGGTGACATCGAACATGCCGATGGTCTTGATGGGCGCGCCCATGATGACCTGCTTCGTGTCGATCTCGTGGCCCTTGGCAACGAGGCCGGCAGCAACGTCACGCACGTTGACAGAGCCATACAGCTGGCCGGCGTTGGAAGCGGCGCGGATCAGAACGATCTCGGTGCCCTCAACGGTTTCGCCCTGCTTGGCAGCTTCGGTGCGCTTCTCGGCGTTGTCGGCTTCCAGCTTCTCGCGGTTGGCTTCGAAGACCTTCTTGTTCGCCTCGTTGGCGCGAAGGGCCTTCTTCTGCGGAAGCAGGAAGTTGCGAGCGTAGCCGTCCTTCACGGTGACGATGTCACCGATCTGGCCGAGGCTGCCGATGCGTTGGAGGAGGATGATATCCATGATGTATGCTCCTCTTACTTAACGATGTAGGGCAGCAGGCCCAGGTGACGGGCGCGCTTGATCGCCTTGGCCAGTTCACGCTGCTTCTTTGCAGAAACGGCGGTGATGCGGCTGGGTACGATCTTGCCACGCTCGGACATGAAGCCCTGCAACAGGCGCACATCCTTGTAATCGATGACCGGGGCGTCCTTGCCCATGAAAGGGCAGGACTTGCGACGACGGTAAAACGGGCGAGCCATCAGTTACGCTCCTCACGGTCGGAACGGCGCTTCTTGTCGCGGTCGTTCTTGCGCATCATGGCGGACGGGCCGTCTTCATGCTCTTCAACGGCGATGGTGAGCCAGCGGATCACGTCTTCGTTGATGCGGTTCTGACGCTCCAGCTCGGCCACGAGAGAACCGGGTCCCTCGATGTTGAGCATTACGAAATGCGCCTTGCGATTACGGTCAATCTTGTATGCGAGGGACTTGAGGCCCCAGGTCTCGGTCTTGATGACCTTGCCGTCATTTGCTTCCACGATTTCCGTGGCGCTTGCGGCAAGCGCGTCAACCTGAGCCTGGCTCAGATCCTGACGCGCGAGGAAAACATGCTCATAAAGAGCCATGTGCGCTTCCTTTCAGTTCACACCGATCGTTGACAATCCCGCGCGGATCGCGGGGTGCCCCTCCGGCTTTCTTCTAAATCCCGCTGATGGGCAGCTTTTGCCCGGATTTTCGCGGAAGGCGCGCACATAACGAAATTGCACAGCAATGCAAGCACGGTTAGAGCGTGTGGCGAGGGAGAAATACTCGTGCGTTTCACAGCACCCGCCATCGCGGCATCCGCAATTATCGCTTGTGCAGTCCCTGCCACCGCGCAGGATCCACCGCAACTGGTGCATGTCTTCACCATAACGGCAGAAATAGACGCTGCGGTAGATGTGGGGCAGACCGTGCGCGGCGCCCGCCGCTTTATCCCTATTACCGGCGGACAGGTTGAAGGTGACCGCATAAACGGCACCGTGCGAAGCGGGGCGTGGGACTGGCAGATCGACCGGCCCGATGGCTGCACCGAACTGGAAGCCGATTACTTTATCGAAACACATGATGGCGCGCTGATAAACGTGGTGAACCTCGCGGCCATCTGCCCACCTGCCGAAGGCGAGGTGCCAAAGCCGATCTTCACCAGCCCCAGTTTCGAGCCGCCGATGGGCGTTTACCAATGGCTGGGGCAGGGCACCTTTGTTGGCCAGTTGCAAATGGCGCAGGATCATCCCGTTCCCGCCGTGCGCATTGCAATCTATCGCGTGGAATGATTGCGCCGGGCACTTCCCAAGCCTGCCAAGCGTTGGCACACCAGCATTTCACATAATTTGAACCGGAGAATTCCATGCCAGGTGGCCTTGTAGCCCTGCTAGACGACGTTTCGATCATCGCCCGCACCGCCTCTGCCAGCGTGGATGACATCGCCGCCGCCGCAGGCCGTGCCGGGTCAAAAACGGCCGGCGTGGTGATCGATGATGCCGCGGTAACGCCCAGCTACGTCACCGGCCTTTCGCCCGCGCGAGAGCTGCCGATCATCTGGAAGATCACCGTGGGCAGTTTGAAGAACAAGCTGCTGATCCTGCTGCCCGGCGCCCTGGTATTGAGCGAATTCCTGCCGGCTGCCATCGTTTTCATCCTGATGCTGGGCGGATCCTACCTTTCGTATGAAGGTGCGGAAAAGGTGATCGAGAAACTGGGCGGTGAAAAGCACGGCAAGACGGTGGACGATGTTATCGAAGACCCTGTCGCGTTCGAGAAACAGCGCGTCTCCGGCGCGATCACGACAGACCTTATCCTTTCGGCAGAGATCATGGCGATCACCCTGAACGAAGTTGCCGCAGAAGATCTGATCACCCGCGCAGGCGTTCTCGCTATCGTTGGCGTCGCTGTGACAGTGTTCGTTTATGGTGTGGTTGGCCTGATCGTGAAGATGGACGATATCGGCCTGCATCTTGCCGAGAAGAAATCGCAATTTGCGCAAAGGTTCGGGCGCGGCCTCGTGAACTTCATGCCGCTGTTGCTGAGGGCGCTGTCCTTCATCGGCACCATAGCCATGCTGTGGGTTGGTGGCGGCATCATCCTGCACGGGCTGGCGGAAATCGGCATTGCCGGGCCGGAGCATTGGGTGGAAGGCATCGAACACGGCGTATCTGCCATTGCAGGCGGGTTGTTCGGCTGGCTGACTTTTGCCGGGCTATCGGCTCTTACCGGTTTGCTGCTGGGCGGGATAATCTTCTTCGTACTGCACAAGATCTTTGGTCTGGGGCATGAGACCGGGGCAGGGCACTGAGGCTAATCACCGAGACCAAGCACTAAGGCTGGACTAGGCAGCGTCGCGACGTTTTTCGCGGCGCTGGCTGGTCAGCCATGCATCCTCGCTTGACCAGTTTCGGCCATCTTCGGACTCGATCCGCCCATCGGGATGCTGGATTACCCAGCCTTCATCGTCCACCGCACGCGGATCAAGGATAAGCGGGGTAAGTCGCCGGTCCTGCGCGACTTGCCAGCCCAGCACATTGCTCTTGATCAGCTCGACCTGATTGTCATCGAAATAGGCGTGGACCATGTATGTGCCGGGTGCTGCGTCCAGCATTCCAACGCCTGATTGGCGGTAACTTTTCTGCATTTCGCGGCCTTTGCCCTAACACCATTGCTGTCTGAAGCAGGGGATAGCGCAGAACCGTTGCCAAAGGCTTTCAGGTGAGGTCACAGCCGCAATAGCCGCATCAGCAGCTTGTTCGCCGTGATTGTTGCATTCGGAACATCTATGTCTTGGCGTAGCTGCTCAAACCCGCGACAGCAGGCCTTGCGCAAACACCGTCAGCGTATCGTCGCGCGCGCCCATCACGGCCACGCGGTCGCCGGATTGCGCCAGTTCGGCGATGCGTTTCCCGCATTGTTCGCGCGTCTCGTGGTATTCCGCATTGCCGCCTGCATCCTTGATAAGCTGCACGATCCGCTCGCTGCCCACGCTGCGATCTACCGTGCCGCCAAAATACACAGGCGCGCACATGATCGTGATGTCTTCCGGACCAAGTTCCTCTGCAAAGGTTTCTGCCAGTTCGGCACCCATTTGTTTTAACGGACCATAACCATGCGGCTGAAAAAATGCGATCACGCGGCCTTCCTGTGATTTCAGCGTGCGCAGCGTGGCGCGGGCTTTCTCTGGGTTGTGGCCGAAATCGTCGATAACGGTCACGCCGTTTTTGCTGGTGCCGACAACATCGAAACGGCGGGCCAGCCCCTTGAAGGAGGAAAGCGCCATTGCCGCATCATGGACTTTCACGCCTGCCGCCACCGCTGCCGCTATCGCGGCCAGCGCGTTTTCCAGATTGTGCCGACCCGGCATCGGCAGACGCAGCGAATGGGCGACGTCCGAGCGGCGATCCACCAGCACGGCATTCGTTTCAGTCTCGCTTTCCACGATGGTGCCGGGCTCTATCCCTATGGTTGCATCACGGTTGTCGACCGCGAAAGAAATTACCGATTTGCATGATCGCGCCAGCATCTTTGCATCGTCATCATCCAGATTGACGACTGCCGTATCCGCCCGCCGCAGAAAATCACCGAACAACTGGCGCAATTCTTCCATGCTCTTGTGATCCAGGCTGACATTCAGCAGCACGGCAACGGTGGGATTATACAGCGCGATGGAGCCGTCGCTTTCGTCCACCTCACTGACGAAAACACGGCCATCGCCCACCACCGCGCTGGCGAACGGATTTGCGGCGCTGGCGAAGTTTTTCATCACCGCGCCATTCATGATCGTGGGTTTGCGGCCCGCGCGTTCCATGATCCAGCCCAGCATGGCCGTGGTGGTGGATTTGCCGCTGGTGCCACCGATCGCCAGCGACGTGGGCGCGGCGTTGAACAGGCGAGACAGCAATTGCGCGCGGGTGACACGCGGACAGCCCAGTGATTTTGCACGGGCGATTTCCGGCACGCTATCCTCTATCGCGGCGCTGGCCACCAGCACCTGATCTGCGCTGCCAAGGCCGCTGCCATCCTGCGGATAGAGATCGAACCCGCGCGATTCGAGCCAGTCGAATTTTTCGGAAGTGCGCCCCTGGTCCCGGCTGCGATCGGACCCGCCAACCTGCGCCCCCAATCCTTTCACGATCTGGGCGAGGGGCAGCATCCCCGATCCCCCGATGCCGCAGAAGAAATAGGACGGTGCTACAGCGTTTTTCGATTCATTCATGGGGGTAGTAACTATGCGGGACGTGGCACTTTGTGAAGCGGATGTTAGAGAGCAAAGCGATGAAAACACGCATTACCTGTCTGTGCCCCGGCAAACCCATCCGCCAAGAGCGGGCCGATGCTGTCCTTGCCCTGGCCGCCGCCGAGTTTCCGCAGGTGGATATCAGCTTTCATCCGCAATGCTTTGAGAAGCATGGCCATTTCGCCGGAGATGACGCGACGCGGCGCGATGCTTTCATCGCCACCGCCAATGATAGCCAGGTCGATGCGATCTGGTTTGCCATGGGTGGCTATGGCTCCAACAGGATTGCCGCGCCCGCAATCGCCGCGCTGGAAAACACCGCGCGGGACAAGACCTATCTTGGCTATTCCGATGCAGGCACCATGCTGGGCGCGCTTTACCGCAACAGTATCGGCACATCTGTTCACGGACCTTTGGCAGGCGACATCCACCGCGAGGGTGGTGATGATGCCGTGCGCCGCGTCTTGCGGTATCTTTCCGGCGAGAAAATTGCGTTGGAAGCCGGGCTCGATGGTCGGCCCACCGTAGCCTTCAACCTGATGACCCTGGCGATGTTGTGCGGCACTGAATTGATGCCCGATCTCTCGGATCATGTCGTGCTGGTGGAGGAGGTGGCCGAACATCACTATGCCGTGGACCGCCTGTTTTTCCACGTGACCGAGCATTTGCGCGGCATTGCGGGATTACGGCTGGGCCGCGTCAGCCATGTGCCACAAAATGATCGGCCTTTCGGGATGACCGAGGAGGAAATCGCCCGCTATTGGTGTGAGCGTAGCGGCATTCCGTATCTGGGCCGCGCAGACATCGGCCACGATGCAGCCAATGCAATTGTGCCCTTCGGTGTTGCGAAAGGCGCATCCGGGGCATAGTCCCGCGCCGAAGAAAAGGAGTTATGATGATTGCATTCGTTTTTCCCGGACAGGGAAGCCAGAAGATCGGCATGGGCGTGAACCTTGCCGAAGCCAGCAGCATAGCGCGCGAGGTTTTCGGCGAGGTTGACGAGGCGCTGAGCCAGAACCTGGCCCGCCTGATGGCCGAAGGACCCGAATCCGAACTGACGATGACGGCCAATGCGCAGCCTGCAATCATGGCCAATTCCATGGCCGTCGTGCGCGTTCTGGAAGACGGCGGCTTTTCCCTGTCCGAGAAGGGCGATGCCGTTGCCGGGCACTCCCTTGGTGAATACTCCGCTTTGGCGGCAGTGGGCGCTTTCAGCCTGAGCGATACCGCCAAACTGCTGCGAACACGCGGGATTGCCATGCAGGACGCCGTGCCTATCGGCCTTGGCTCCATGTGCGCATTGCTGGGGGCAGACCTGGAGAAGGCGCAGGCGCTGGCGGATGCCGCTGCAGAGGGTCAGGTTTGCGAAGTGGCGAATGACAATGATCCGGGGCAGGTGGTGCTG
>JBASBA010000191.1:0-22319 GCA_049650885.1 Alteraurantiacibacter sp.
CGGCATCGAAAGCGGCCAGATCGCCGCTGAAATCGCCGCCGAAGGCGTGCCGGTATCCGCGATCTTGATCGATAGCCCCGGCGGCAAGCTGGAAGCCCGCTCGGCAGATATCAACAATGCCGCCCTTTTGGAGGCGGCAGGCGTGTTCGTCTCCCTCCATTCTGACGACAACATCGTGGATAGCCGATTGATGTTCCGCCAGGCGGGCATTGCCGTTCGCGGCGGGATGAGCCGCGAGGGCGCGTTGCGCGCGCTGACCATCAACGGAGCGGTGCAACTGGGGCTGGACGAGAATGTCGGCAGTCTGGAAGCCGGCAAGATGGCCGATTTCGTCGTGCTGACCGGAGATCCGCTGTCCGTCTATACCAATGTCGCACAAACATGGGTGATGGGCGAGCTGCTGTATGACAGCGCCGATCCCGAAAACCTGCTGATGGCCACCGGGGGATATGGCGCGGGCAATCCGCAGCTGAACACGCATGTGCTGGAACGAGAGGCCTTGATGCTGGAGGGCGGACAATGAACATTATTGCAAAAACTGTCGCTGCCGGTTTTGCCGCTGCACTGCTTTCCACATCCGCCCTTGCGCAGGACATCGCCATACGCGGCGACCAGGTCTGGTCCATGGGGCCACAAGGCGTAATCGCCAATGGCGTGGTGGTGATAGAGGGTGGCGAAATCACCGCTGTCGGACCGGCTGACAGCGTAACCATCCCCGCCGGAATGATGGTGCTGGATGCTCCCATCGTTACGCCGGGACTGGTGGATGCGCATTCCACGGTCGGGCTGACAGGCTATCTCAACCAGCCGGACGATCAGGACCAGCTCGACAACACCTCTCCGGTACAGCCACATCTGCGCGCGATAGACGCCTATAATCCGCGTGATCGCCTGGTGCAGTGGGTGCGCGAGCTTGGCACCACCACGTTGCACACTGGCCACGGCCCCGGCGTGCTGGTTTCGGGGCAGACGATGGTGGTGAAAACCACCGGCAACACGGTGGATGCAGCACTGGTGGACGATGGCACGATGGTTGTCGCCAACCTTGGCGCATGGGCGCTGGACCGCGAAGGCTCCCCCGGCACACGTGCCAAGCAGATGGCCATGCTGCGTCAGGCGCTTACCGCTCCGCAAAATCTGGAAATTGATGGTGAAGATGATGACGGGGATGAGCAGGACATTGGTCGCGATCTGGTGGAGGAAACCTTTACCTCCGTCATTCGCCGCGAACGCCCGCTGTTGATCACCGCGCACCGTGCGCAGGATATCCAGTCCGCCCTGCGGCTGGCCGAGGAGTTCAACATCGACGTGGTGATTGACGGCGCGGCCGATGCACCCCTGATGCTGGAAGAACTGCGTGACGCGGGCGTTTCCGTCATCCTCCATCCCACGATGGCGCGTAACGAGGGGGAGCTGGAAAATGCCGCCTTCACCACCGCCAGCGTGCTGGCCGAAGCGGGCATCCCATTCGCATTGCAATCGGCCTATGAAGCCTACGTGCCCAAAACCCGCGTGGTGTTGTGGGAAGCAGGCTTTGCCGTTGGCCACGGCCTGTCTCCGCAAGATGCACTGGCCAGCATCACCATCGATGCAGCCCGCATAATCGGCATGGAGGATTCCATCGGCTCACTCGAAGTGGGCAAGGATGGCGACGTGGCGATGTTCGATGGCGATCCCTTCGAATACACCAGCCACGTAACAGGCGTGGTGATCGAAGGCGAGGTGGTGAGCGATACGCCGCGGTAATACAGTGCCGCCTGAATCGAGAGAGCCGCGACCAGGATCGCAGCGGCTCTCCCGGTTGTCGCACTGCTGCCCCCTGTTTTATGCGGGGCGTGCCGAATTTGCGGCCTTATTGCGTGATAACCCCGAACAGGTCGTGCGCGTCGGCGTCTTCAACCTCTACGTCTGCGAAGTCGCCGGCTTTCAGCGTTTCAGGGACATTGCGCAGGTAAACCGCGCCGTCGATTTCCGGGGCATCGGCCTGGCTACGGCCCGTTGCGCCGATGTCGCCATCTTCGTCAGGCTCACCCACCTCGTCGATAATCACGGGCAGAGTGGTGCCCACCTTGGCGGACAGCTTCGCGGCGCTGATCCGCTCCGTCACTTCCATTACGCGGGCGAAGCGTTCTTCCTTGATCTCTTCCGGCACATGATGGGGCAGGGCATTGGCCTGTGCGCCCTCCACCGGCTCAAACCGGAAAGCGCCCACGCGGTCAAGCTGAGCTTCTTCCAGCCATTCCAGCAAATATTTGAAATCGTCTTCCGTCTCGCCGGGGAAACCGACAACGAAGCTCGAGCGGATGGCGATTTCAGGACAGATTTCGCGCCATGATTTCAGCCGTTCCAGCACCTTCGCCTCGTTTGCCGGGCGTTTCATGGCTTTCAGAACGCTGCGGCTGGCGTGTTGAAACGGAATATCCAGATATGGCGTCAGCAATCCCTCTGCCATCAGCGGGATCACCTGATCCACGTGGGGGTAGGGGTACACATAGTGCATCCGCACCCACGGCACCGCGCCTTCGGTTGTGCGCATCTGGCCCAGTTCGCGGGCAAGATCGGTCATGTGGGCGCGCGGGTTCCGGCCATGCCACGGGCGTGTTTCGTGCCGCGTGTCCACGCCATAAGCCGATGTGTCCTGGCTGATAACCAGCAGTTCCTTCGTACCTGCGGCCAGCAATTTTTCGGCCTCGCGCAGCACGGCGTCGATCCGGCGGCTGGCGAGCTTCCCGCGCAAGTCCGGGATGATGCAGAAGGCGCAGGAGTGGTTGCAGCCTTCGGAAATCTTGAGGTAGCTGTAATGGCGCGGCGTCAGCTTGATATCGGGCTGCGGTACCAGGTCGATATACGGGCCTTGGCTGGGCGGCGCGGCCTCGTGCACGGCCTCCACCACATCCTCATACTGGTGCGCGCCGGTGATCGCGAGAACTTGCGGGAAGCGACTGCGGATCAGTTCGGCCTCGTCACCCATACAGCCGGTTACGATCACGCGGCCGTTTTCGTTGATCGCCTCGCCAATGGCCTCAAGGCTCTCCTCCTTCGCGGAATCGAGGAAGCCGCAGGTGTTCACCAGCACCACGTCGGCGCCTTCGTAATCCGGGCTCATGGCATAGCCATCGGCGCGCAGCCTTGTGAGGATGCGTTCGGAATCCACCAGCGCCTTGGGACAGCCGAGGCTGACCATGCCGACTTTCTTCTGCTCAGGTATTTGCGTTGCCATGATGGCCGCGCCCCTACACCCGATTGCGACTTTGGGCTAGAGTGTGCGAGGGTCGCGTTTCAGGAGGTGGATTATGGGCAATGTAAATATGCTGGCCGTGGTGCTGGGCACTGTGGCTTTCTTCGTGATCGGGGCGATCTGGTATGGCCCGCTGTTCGGGAAGCAGTGGCGCGAACTCATGGGCATTACTGATGAGACGATGCAGGCAGGGCCGCAGCCGGGGCAAAAGCCGGTTTGGCTGATAATGCTGCTGGCTTTTCTTTTCGAGATGATCGTGGTGCTGATGCTGGGGCACAACATCGCCCGCACCAACCCCGCGCCGCATGTGATCATGATGATGGCGGTGGGTTTTGGTGCACTGATCATGACGCCGGCGCTGGGCATCAATTACCTGTTCCAGATGCGCCCCGGCAAGCTGTTCGCCATTGATGCCGCGCATTTTATTGTCGGCATGGCGGCTGTGGGCGGGGTGTTCATCGCGCTGGGTTAGGCGGGTGCCCTAGACCTTGGCCTGAACCTGCTCTCCATCCAGTTCGTCCGCGTCGGTAGGCCGGATTTCCACGATAATGTCGCCCGCTTGCAGGCACGTTGCCTCATGCTCCCAAAAGCCGCAGGCAACCCCGTTGCGATAGATGCGCAGGCCTTGCCCGCCGGTTGCCAGTTCACCAAAGGATTTGCCGATCTCGTCGGGCATGACTTCGCGTTCCACCAGCTGCACACGGCCCGTGACAGAGGCAAGATCGCCAAGGTAATCGGCAATATGCGCGCCGCGCGCACTGCCGGCCAGCAGCAGGCCGGTAAAGCGCACGGGGTTGATCACGTTGTCCGCACCAGCCTGCCGCGCCAGCAGTTCGTTGTCAGCAGCGCGCACCACCACGCTGATTGGCACCTTGGGTGCAAGATGGCGCACGGTCAGCACGATAAGAATGGATGAATCATCGCGCCCGGCGGAGACGAGCACGGTCTGCGCTTCGGTAATGCGCACAGCCTCGAGATTTTCATCGCGCGTGGCATCAGCCTCAATCACGTTGCAGCCCAGCATTTCTGCGGATTCAAGCCTTTCCTGATCCTGGTCCATCACCACGATACAGGCGGGATCGGTGCCGCGTTCGATCAGTTCTCCCACGGCCTCCGCCCCGGAAACGCCGAAGCCGAGCACCACGACATGATTGGATAGCTGGTCCTGAATGCGGGCCATGCGGAATTTCTCCCAGCTTCTCTTGATAAGAAAGTTGTAGGCCGTGCCCACGAAAATGAACAGCACGGCAAAACGAACAGGCGTCACGATCAGCGCTTCTACCAGCCGGGCGCGATCGCTGATCGGCGCGATATCGCCAAAGCCGGTGGTGGTGATCGAGATCATGGTGAAATAGATCACGTCGAGAAAGCTGACATGACCGTCGAGATTGTCGACCAGGCCGTTGCGATCCCACCAGTGGATCATCACGACCAGGAAAATCAGGAATACTGCAAGGCCCAGCCGGATGAACAGGTCTCCCCAGACGGGAATGTTGACCGCCCGCCGCAAGGGAGTGGAACGGCGCTTGCCGGTCTTTCGCAGACCCCTGTTGTGCGATTGCGCCATCTATCAGGTTTTACCGATCACGCGGGGAACCTGCCGGCCAGCGCATCGATCGCCGGATGGTTCGTCAGATCGAGCTGCAGCGGCGTGACGGCGATATACCCATCGTCAACCGCCTCAAGATCGGTGCCGTGGTCCAGCGTATGCTCTGCGGGTTGCAAACCGAACCAGTAATAATTGCGACCGCGCGGGTCGGTGCCCTGCACCAGAGAGCCGCGCGAATAATCGTGGAAGCCCTGCCGGACAACGCGAATGCCCTTCACCTCGTCCGCGGGCAGCGCGGGGAAGTTCACGTTCACCAACGTGCGTTTCGCCATCTTCACATCGATCAGCGGGGCCAGTACCTTTGCTCCCCATTGCTCCGCCGCCTCGAAAGTCTGGACGGATTTGCTGTATGCCTGGCTGAGGCCAATGGCGGGTATGCCCGCCAGGGCAGCTTCCATCGCGGCAGAGATCGTGCCCGAATAGGTTATGTCATCGCCCAGGTTCTGGCCGGCATTCACGCCCGACAGAACCAGATCCGGCAAACGGTCGGGAAACAGCTTTCGCAAAGCCAGATTGACCGAGTCGGTAGGTGTTCCGGTAACACTGAAGCGGTTATCGCCGTGGTCGCGCAGGCGGACAGGGTGATGCAGCGTAAGCGAATGGCCAGCGCCCGACTGTTCCTCCGCCGGGGCGCAAACCCACACATCGTCGGACATGGCCCGCGCAATGGCCTCCAGCACTTTCAGGCCGGGGGCATTGATGCCATCATCATTGGTAAGAAGAATGCGCATAATCAGTCTGCTACCAGCTTTTCGACGCCGCCCATATAGGGCTTTAGAACATCCGGCACCACGACAGAGCCGTCTTCCAGCTGATAGTTCTCCAGCACGGCAACCAGCGTGCGCCCCACGGCAAGGCCCGAACCGTTGAGAGTGTGGACGAACTCGGTTTTCTTTTCGCCGGCTTCGGGGCGGTAGCGCGTGTTCATGCGGCGGCCCTGAAAATCTCCGCACCAGCTGACGGAACTGATTTCGCGATAGGCATTCTGGCCCGGTAGCCACACCTCCAGATCGAAGGTCTTGCGTGCACCAAAACCCATATCGCCCGTGCACAGCAGCATCTTGCGGAAGGGCAGATCAAGCGCGCGCAGGATGCTTTCGGCGCTCTTGATCATATGCTCGTGCTCAGTGTGCGCATCCTGCGCCTTGCAGATGGAGACCAGCTCCACCTTGTCGAACTGGTGCTGGCGGATCAGCCCGCGGGTATCCTTACCCGCCGCGCCCGCTTCGCTGCGGAAACAGGGGGTGAGGGCGGTAAGCCGAATGGGCTGGGAAAGATCGTCGATGATCTGCTCGCGCACCGAGTTGGTCAGGCTGACTTCGGCTGTCGGGATCAGCCAGCGGCCATCGTTCGTCTGGAAAAGGTCTTCTGCAAACTTGGGCAGTTGTCCTGTGCCAAACACGGCCTCGTCCCGCACCAGCAGCGGCGGCGCGCATTCGGCATAACCATTGGGACCGCTCTGCTGATCCAGCATGAACTGGCCAAGCGCACGGTTCAGGCGGGCGATCTGCCCGCGCAGAAACGTGAAGCGGGCGCCTGACATTTTCGTGGCGGTTTCGAAATCCATGCCAAGCGCAGGGCCGATGTCGGCATGTTCGCGCGGCGTGAAATCAAGGGTCTTGGGTGTGGTCCAGCGGCTGACCTCGACGTTGTCATCCTCGTCTGAGCCTTGCGGCACGCCCTCGGCCGGCAGGTTGGGGATGGCCGCCAGCGCATCGGCCAGTGTCCGCCCCAAGGTGCGCTCGTCATTCTCTACCTGCGGCATGGCCTGCTTGATCTCGGCCACTTCGGATTTCAGCTTTTCCGCCTCATCCTTATCACCCTGGCCCATCGCCTGGCCGATGGCCTTGGATGCCTCGTTGCGGCGGCCCTGCATTTCCTGCAGTCGCGTGGTCAGCTCCCGCCGTTCCTCGTCCAGTTTCAGCAGTTGCGCGGAAACGGGCTCTACACCGCGCTTCGCAAGTGCCTCGTCAAAAGCCGTGGGGTTATCTCGTATTTGTCGCAGATCGTGCATGGGCGCGGGCTATGCCTCGCCAGCTTGCCGCTTGTCCAGCATGGATGCGCATCATCTTGCCCGCAAGAGAATCTCCTTATGCCATGCTATTGCGAACTATTATCATTGACCTTTCGGTAACGCCTCTTTAGCGCGGCGATCATGACGCGGCGCAGCATCCGGTTCTGGTTCCTGATTCACAAGTGGTCGAGCCTTGTCTCGACGGCATTCCTGCTGCTTTTGTGCGTTACCGGCCTGCCGCTGATCTTCCATGACGAAATCGATCTGCTGCTTGGCCATGACTACGAGACATCGCTGGTCGGCCCGGCATCTGCTGCCAATGGCCTGCCGCTGGATGCGATGCTGGCCACGGCCCTGGAACAGCGCCCGGATGAAGTGCCGCTGTTCATGGCCTTCAGCCAGGACAGCCCGCTGCTGACCGTCACCACCGCCACCGCACCCGACGCGCCGGGGGAGGGGATGACGCTTCTGTTCTTCGATCGCGCTACTGGCGCTGCGCTAGGCCCGGCTCCGACCGGCGGTTTCATGGATTTTGTCCTCACCCTGCACACTGATCTGTTTCTGGGCTTGCCGGGAATGCTGTTCCTGGGTGCAATGGGTTTTCTGTTCGTACTGGCGCTGATTTCCGGCGTGGTTCTGTATGCGCCATTCATGCGCCGGCTCCCCTTCGGGACGCTGCGCGAAAGGAACAGCGCACGTGTGCGCACGCTGGACCGCCACAACCTTGTGGGCGTTGTGGCGCTGGGCTGGATGCTGGTGGTAGGGGCGACGGGCGTAATCAACGCACTGGCCGACCCGCTGACGCAAAGTTGGCAGGATGGTGAACTGGCCCAGATGACTGCCCGATATGTCGGACAGCCACCGATTGACCCGTCGCAATATGGCTCGCTCGATACAGCCATGGCCAGTGCGCAGAACGCGCTGCCGGGTCGATCTCCCCAATTCATCGGTTTTCCCGGAGGAGCATGGAGCACGCCGCAACATTACGCGATCTTCTTCCAGGGTGATCGTCCTCTTACCCAGAACCTGCTCACCCCCGCGCTGATCGATGCACGAACCGGCGAACTTACCGATGCACGCGCAATGCCTGCCGTAAATCAGGCGCTGATGCTGTCCAAGCCGCTGCATTTCGGGGACTATGGCGGGGCCGTGCTCAAACTCGTCTGGTCGGCAATGACGCTGCTGACGATCTGGATCTTGTGGACTGGCCTCGCCCTCTGGCTGAAGCGCGGTCCGGATCATGCTGAACGTCGTGTGGAAGAGATCGCCCAACGCACCATGATCGGCGCGCTCCAACTTAGCCGCTCACCGCGGATTGCACGCCAGCGCCGCATCGGCCGCACATCCATGACCCGCGTGCTGGCAGTACCGGCCGCGCTATTTGTCGCGTCCATAATCGGGCTGGTGGCAGGTTTGACCGGCAATGGTGCACGCGACGTACTCTCGTGGGCCCTTCTTGCCCTGCCGCTGCTCGCGCTGGCTTTTGCATGGCTGCGGCGCGGCTGATCTTCATAAACCTTATGCCAACCTCACAGGATCCATCATGAAAACTTCGATCATCGCTGTCTCTTTGCCCGTGCTGGCCGCAGCGATTGCCGCGCATCCCGCAGCGGCGCAGGATACGAACACCATCATCGTGACCGCACAACGCGACAACGCGACCCAGGTTCTGAACGGCGGGGATGCGGGCGCGCTTGGGGATCAGGCAGCGCAAGACCTGCCCTTCAACATCCGGTCATTCGACGAAACGCTGATCTACAACCAGCAGCCGCTAACCGTGGGCGAGGTGCTGGAGAACGATCCCACCGTTCGCACCACCTATGGCTTTGGCAATGCGGCAGAACAGTTCGTCATTCGCGGCTTCTCCCTGTTCGGCGACGATATCGGGGTAAACGGCCTTTATGGTATCGCCCCACGGCAACTGATCGCACCTGAACTTTTCGAACAGGTGCAGGTGTTGAATGGCTCCAGCGCCTTCCTGAATGGTGCCGCACCGGGGGGATCGGGTGTTGGCGGCAGCGTAAACCTTCAATTGAAACGCGCGGGCGAGGATCGCACCCGCGCCACGGCCACTTTCGTGGGCGAGGGCCACTACGGCGGCAGTTTCGACGTATCTCGCCGGTTTGGCGCAAGCCGCGAATGGGGGCTGCGTGTGAACGGCGCATATCGCGACGGCGAAGTCTCGATCGAGCGAGAGGATCGCCGCACACAAGTGCTGGGCGGCGCGCTGGACTACGACGGCGGACCATTTCGCGCCGCGCTTGATCTTGCCTATCAGGAAGTGCGGGTCGACGCGCTTCGCCCGAAGGTCACCCTGCAGACCCCTTCCATCCCTGCCGTGCCCGATGCAAGCGCCAACTACGCGCAGGATTACACCTATACCGAACTGACCGATGTGTTCGGCACGCTGAGCCTGGAATATGATGTTGCGCCGGACACGCTTGTCTACGTCAAGGCAGGGGCCCGCAGCGGAGACGAGGAGGGGATCTACGGCGGCATCGAGATCAGCAACGCCGATACGGGTGAAGGCACCAGCGGCTTCCATTCCTTTATCCCTTATCAGCAGGATAACGAAGCGGTCGAAGCAGGCGTGCGCGCAATGCTTCGCACCGGTCCGGTAAGTCATGCCCTGAACCTGGGGGGCAACATGATCTGGCAGCAGGATAGAACGGCGTATGATTTCTTCAGCCCGTTTGCCACGAACCTTTACGATCCGGTACAGGTTGCGGTGCAGCCGCGCGCCTTTGCAGGCGGCGATCTTGACAACCCTTTTCCCATCACAGAGCGGCAGCTTGGCAGTGTTTTCGCGTCTGACACCATTGCGCTGTCAGACGATCAGGTGCTGCTGACCGTCGGCGCGCGGTTTCAAAGTATCGATGTAGAACGCTTCGACTATTCCGGGGGAGCGCTAACCACCGAATATAACGAAGACGCGATTACTCCGGTTGTCGGTCTGGTTGTCAAGCCGGTCGCGGGATTGTCGCTCTATGCCAATTATATCGAGGCGTTGCAGGAAGGTGCCGCCGCGCCCCTCGATCCCGAGATATCAAATTCCGGTGCCGTGCTGGCGCCCCGCATGTCGACACAATACGAGATTGGCGGGAAGCTGTATTTCGATCCTGCTATCTTCGCGACCGTGGCACTCTATCGGATCGAGCGTCCGGGTGAGGGATTCGAGAGCGATGGCGAAGGCGGAACACGCTTCGCCTATCTCGGGGAGCAGCGTAACCAGGGCGTGGAAGTGACGCTGAACGGCGAACTTGCGCCGGGGCTGCGGGTGATCAGCGGCTTCGCCTTTGCCGATGCCGAACTGGATAATGGCCTAAACGCGCCCGGTGTCCCGCAATTTGCTGCCAATGCCAACGTCGAGTGGGACCTGCCCTTCATGCGCGGTCTGACGCTGAACGGAAGAGTAACGCATACCGGAGAGCAGCAGGCGAACGCTGCAAACACGCTGGAACTGGAAAGCTGGACAGTGCTTGATCTGGGTGCGCGCTATGTATTCAGTGCAGGGCAAGCGCCGGTGACGCTGCGGCTGACAGTCGATAACGTCACGAACGAAGCCTATTGGGCAAGCGCATTCGATGCTTTCAACCCGGCCCTCCTGCAGGGGGCACCGCGCACGGTAAGGGCATCGGCCTCGATTGATTTTTAGGCCACTACGGTCCGTCCGTGCTCTAGCAAATACCGCGCCATCTCTTCCAAGCCATTGAAAAGATGGTGGGCGCGGCAAGGATTGAACTTGCGACCCCACCCGTGTGAAGGGTGTGCTCTACCACTGAGCTACGCGCCCGCCGATTCATGGCAGGGGCGGGCCTTTGCCATTTTCGCAGGGTGAAGACAAGGCCCGGAGTTTCGGACCATCTCGTTCGTCTAGTCGAAGCCAAGGCGTCCCAGTATCGCGAGCCAGGTTTGCGGTGCGGACTTTGTGGAAGACCGCGACGGCGCACCGGGAATAACGGCGCATTCAAGGCACCGGGCCTGTACGCCCTCTGCGGCCATGAAACTGTCTATACCGTCCACAACCTGGCCGAGGCGGGCAACCTCGCGTCGCGCGAAAATAGAGGCGACATCACGCGGGCCATCCGCCCGTGCATCATCATTTCCCATCACCAGACGTGCAAGCAGTGTGTCATAAGCCGGCGTGTCGTCACCAAGGAAACGCACCTCGTAGGAGCCCGCGTCGAGATCCGCGCGAGAAGCGGCCCATGCGATGGCTGCATCAAGATCGCCGAACTGATCTACCAATCCAAGTTGCCGTGCCGCGCCGCCATCCCAGACGCGGCCTTGCCCCAGCTCGTCTGCACGTGCGGGCGTGATGTCGCGGGACTGGGCCACCAGCGCCAGGAACTGCGCATAGAAATTCTCGGTAGTGGCTTGCAGCACCGCATCTGCTTCTGGCGTGAAGCCGCCCAGGACGTCTGGCTGGCCGGACAATCCGGTCGTGCGAACGCCGTCGGTGGTGACACCGTACTCCGCCAGCAGATCCTGAAAACTGGGGACGATCAGGAAGACCCCGATCGAGCCTGTCAGCGTTTGGGGCTCGGCGAAGATACGCTCTGCCGGGGTGGCGATCCAGTAGCCGCCGCTGGCGGCGTAATTGCCCATGGAAACCGCAATCGGCGTTCCGGCATCGCGGTGGCGCATGATCGCCCGCCGAATTGTCTCGGAGCCGGTTACTGTGCCGCCGGGCGAGTTTACGCGAACCACAAGGCCATCGAGATCATCGTCCAGCGCATTATCCAGCAGACGTGCGATGCGCGTTGCCCCGGCGGAGCCTGGTCCCGCCTCGCCATCGCTAATTTCTCCATCCACCGTGATCACCGCGATGCGGCCATCGCCGCCGAATTCCTCGTTGCGGATCACCTCCGCCAGCCACGGATCGTACTGGGTGGAGGCAAATGTGCCCGGCTCGTCCGACCAGTCGTTTTCGCCAACCAGCGTGGCGATGTGTTCGCCCCATTCCACCCGTGTGCCGATCCGGTCCGCCAGGCCTGCGGCCAGCGAGGCCTGGGCGATATCGTTGTTCGATGCGGCAAGCCAACCCTCGACATCCTGTGTCACAAGATCGATATCTGCCTGGGGGCGGGCAGTGCTGACGGTGGCTCGCCATTCCTGCCACAGCGTTGCGAGCAATTGCGACAGGCTTTCCCGCGCTTCTGGTGACATGCCAGATTGCGTGTACGGTTCTACCGCGCTTTTGTAGGTGCCGACGCGATAGACATTGGCGGTGATGTTGAACCGGTCCAGCGCCTGGGCGAAATACGGACTTTCTCCGCCCGGGCCCCTGATGGCCACGCCGCCCATCGGGTCCACCCAGATCTCGTCAGAATGGGCAGCCAGAAGCATGGCATCGTCACCATACGCATAGGCGTAGGTATAGACGGGCTTTTCTGCCGCCTTGAAACGATCCAGCGCGCCGCCGATTTCCGAAATGTGCACCGCGCCGCCGCCAAGAAAGCTGGTGAGATCGAGGGCCAGCACTTCGATGCGGTCATCAGTCGCCGCTTCGTCTATTGCGCGCACAAGGTCGCGTACGGCGTATTCGCGGACGGGTACCGACTGTGAAATCAACGCCTGGATCGGATCGATCGGGGAAACTTCTTCCACGATGCTGCCATTAAGATCCAGCAACAGTGCGCCGTCGCGCACCATTCCCGGATTGGGCCGCGCGCTCAGAACAGCAAACAGGGCCATGAAAAACAACAGCAGGAACAACAGCGCCAGCGCATCCTTCACCCCAACCCACAGCCGCCAGACCTTGCCTGCAAATGCCATGTAAACGCGTTTCCTTGTGCCGTATTCCTGCCCGTTTAGGGCGCGATCGCGGCGAGGGCCAGTGATAACAGGCGAAGCGGTGAATGTGCCTCGACCAAGGGCATTGCCAGCCTCCTGACTGTGCCTTAATGGCGTTGCTTTAATGACATTGCCGCAAAACTCCTCGTCCGGCGGCCGCTTTCCCAAAGGCGGTCTGGCCTTCCCGCATCGCAACCTGCTGGGTATTTCGTCGCTGGAACGGCACGAAATTCTCTACTTGCTGGCCGAGGCAGAGCAATACGTCGCGTTTAACAGGCAGGCTGCCAAGCATTCCGAAGCCCTGGCGGGACTGACGATCATCAACGCCTTCTTCGAAAATTCCACCCGCACGCTGCTGTCTTTCGAGATCGCGGGCAAGCGGCTTGGGGCCGATGTGGTGAACATGTACGCCGCCCAGTCCAGCGTGAAGAAGGGCGAGACACTGATCGACACCGCAGTCACGCTGAATGCCATGCATGCCGATGCCATCGTGATCCGCCACGGCAGCAGCGGGGCGGTGGGGCTAATCGCGAGTCAGGTGGATTGCCCCGTCCTCAACGCGGGCGACGGGCAGCATGAGCATCCCACGCAGGCCCTGCTGGATGCGCTGGCACTGCGGCACAAGCTGCGCACTCTGGGCCACGATGCGGAGGATTTTACCGGGCTGACGGTAACGATTTGCGGAGATATCCTGCACAGCCGCGTTGCCCGTTCCAACATCCTTTGCCTGCAGGCGATGGGCGCCAGCGTTCGCCTTTGTGCCCCGCCTGCATTGATGCCTGCGGGGATCGAGCGGATGGGTGGAGAGGTGTTCCATGATTTCGATGCCGCGCTGAGGGATACGGACGTGGTGATGATGCTGCGCCTGCAAAGCGAGCGGATGGAAGGGCAGTTTATCCCGTCACCGCATGAATACCGCTATCTTTATGGTCTCACGCCGCAACGCCTCGCGCTGGCAAGGCCCGATGCGATTATCATGCATCCCGGCCCGATGAACCGCGGCGTGGAAATCGACAGCACTGTTGCCGATATGGCAGACCGCGCCATCATCACCTCCCAAGTTGAAATGGGCGTCGCCATTCGCATGGCGTGCCTTGATGTATTGACCCGCAGGGCGCGCGGCACACCGGGCTGGAGCCGGAATGGCGATGAGGGAGAGTGGGTATGAAGCAGATGCGGCCCCTTGCCATCACCGGCGGAACCCTGATTATGCCCGGCGGCCCTGTCGAGGGCGTGTTGCGCAGCGATGATGGGTTGATCAGCACTGTTGGCGGCGATGCCACCTTGCAGGACGGGGATGAGATCGTCGACGCAACGGGAAAGCTGGTGGTGCCCGGTATCGTCGATCTTGGCGTATTCGCCATCGACAAGCCGGCATTCCATTTCGGCGGAATTACGCGTGCCGGCCTGATGCCGGATATGTCGCCTCCGCTGGATTATCCCGCGCGCGTCCGCTTCATGGCGCAAAGCGGGAAGCCCGATTTGTGGGTCCATCCGTTGGCCGCTGCGACCAAGGGTTTGCAGGGCGACCAGCTGGCGGAAATCGCCATGATGCGGGAGGCGGGGGCGAAGGCGATTGCCACCGGCCGCAAGTGGATCAGCGATAGCGGCGTCATGCTGCGCCTGCTGCAATATGCCGCCATGCTGGACATGGTAGTGGTCACCCACTGCGAGGATTCCGGCATTGCTGGAAACGCCGCCGCCACGGCCAGCGAAATGGCAACCCGTATGGGCATCCCCAGCGCGCCGAAGGAGGCGGAGGCGCTGGCGCTGGCGCGTGACATCGCCCTGGCGGAGATGAGCGGCGCCCGTATCCATGCGCGGCAGGTGACGACCCGCGCCGGGCTGGAACTGGTGCGACAGGCGCGCAAGCGCGGCATCAGCATAACCGCGGGCGTGACGCCTGCTCATTTCATGCTGTCGGATCTGGCGATGGGCGATTACCGCACGTTCACGCGCCTCTCCCCTCCCTTGCGTGAGGAGGATGACAGGCAGGCCGTGATCGAAGCAATTGGCGATGGCACGATTGGCGTAATCTCCAGTGGCCACGATCCGCGTGGGCCGGAGGACAAGAACCTGCCTTTCGCCGATGCCGCGCCGGGTATGGCGGGCGCAGAAACCCTGCTGGCGATGACGCTGACACTGGTGCGCGATGGCGTGATAGACATGGTGCGCGCTTTCGATCTGCTTGCCCGCAATCCGGCAGTCCTGCTGGGTGCCGAGGCGGGAACGCTGGAACCGGGTAAGGAGGCGGACATCGCCCTGCTTGATCCGGAAGAGCCGTGGATCGTCGATTCGCGGGAAATGGCGGCCGCTGCGGGAAACACGCCGTTTGACCGGCAGCCAGCGCAGGGCAGGGTGACTGCCCTTTGGAAAGGCGGAGTATCAATTGACCTTTGATTTTACCGACAAGCGCATTCTGGTGACAGGCGCGGCATCGGGTATCGGCGCGGCAGCGGCCACGGCGCTGGCAAAGGCAGGCGCGCGGCATCTGGTTCTGGTAGACCTTGATCCGCAGAAACTTTCCGCGCTGGAACTGCCGTGCGAAACATCCCGCCATCGCGGCGATGTGACGGATGAGGCCTTGTGGGAAACGATAGAGGCCGAGGGTGCCGGGCTGGATGCTGCGTTCCTCAACGCCGGGATTGCGGGGACACCTGCACCGATCGCAAAGCTTTCCCTTGATGGCTGGCGCAAGGTCATGTCGGTCAATCTTGATGGACTGTTCCTGTCGCTGCGCACGGCAATGCGCCTTGCGAATGACGATGCGGCAATGGTCGTCACCGCATCTTCCGCCGGAGTGAAGGCTGAGCCGGGGGTGGGGCCGTATGGAACTTCGAAGGCAGGTGCCATCCACCTCGCCAAGATCGCCGCCAGGGAAGGCGCACCCAGGCGAATACGCGTTAACGCCATTGCTCCGGGTGGTGTGGATACCGCGATCTGGGACGGTGTGCCCTTCTTCGAAAAACTGCGGGCAAAGCACGAGGGCAGCAGGCAGGCCGCCATTGCCGAGATGGCGCAGGGTATGACGCCGATGGGCCGTTTTGAAACGGCAGAAGAGATTGCCACGCAGGTGCTGTTCCTGCTGTCCGAAGTATCCGGCACGATTACCGGCACGACGCTGGTGAGCGACGGCGGCTATTCGCTTTGACGTAAAATCCCGTCAGACTTGGGCGCATGAACGCAAAACCCCTCCCCACGGCGATGTGGGGAGGGGTTCATTGTATCGATCGAAAAGATCCTAGCGGCGCGCGAGGCGAACGCCATTGTCCACTGCGCCGGGCAACGGAGTGTTGGCCGCCCAGGTGATGCAACCTTCGCCAGCAGACGAAGACTTCACATTGCTGCACATCGAGCTGCTGGTCGCGCCGTTGAAGCCGCCTGCCGATACGCGCCAGTAGCGCTTGCCGCGTACCAGAGCCTCGGTGATCACCATCTCGTGGTTGGCGAGGTTGGGATGGCGGCTGACGTAAATGCCCCAGGCCCTGCGTGCGCCCTGTTCACTGGAGAAGCTGCCAAGCTGGATCAGATGCGTCGCATCGGAAACCGGACCGGCTGCCGATGCGCGAACTGACGCTGATGATGGTGTCACGCTGGCTGTCGTTTCACGGCGCGGCGCGGCGCGCGGCGCGCGGGGCGCAGCGGAACTGGGCTGCGTCATCACGGCCTGCACCGCTGGCGAGGGTGCGAGCTGACTCGCTGCGCTGACGCTGTTCGCGCGTGGAGCCGGTCGTGGTACTTCGCGGGGCGCTTGCGCAGGGGTGGCGGACGCAAACGCCTCGGCAAACTTTACCTCGGGCGCGGTTTGTGCGGTTTGATAGCGGTTTATGCTGGCAGCAGGGGTTTCGGCGGCAGGCAACTCGCCTGTTTTGCCCTCTTCAGCTTGCCAGTTCACTGCGAACGGTTGCTGCGTTGGCGGCGTAGTGGCGCTTGCCTCTGCCGCGAACTGTTCGTTCACCGGATGGTTGGCCAATGCCAGATGCACAGGCTGGCCACCGTCACGCACGTTGGCGGGTACGCCCAGCAATCCGGCAACGCGGCGCTGATATGCTTCTGAATGGGTCAGCTGCGCCCATTCCTGCATCCGTGCGCCAACCTGATCGGCAGGCACATCCTGCGCCACCATCAGGCGGGCTTCGCGCCAGCGACCGGCGACGGCATAGGCGTAGGCCAGGTTCTGACGGACCTTAGCCGAATTCTGGCCCTGCCGCACGGCGTTGGAAAGAATATGAATGCCACGGGCAGACTGTCCCGCCAGCGCATAGGCAAGGCCAAGATCAGCGGCGGCAATTTCGCCTTCCCAATCCTGCAACAGCGAAGATGCTTCGGCAAAGCGGCCCTGGCCGGTAAGGGCGAGAGCCAGGCTGAGCGCCGCGCGGGGGCTGTTGTCGCCCAGCGTCATGGCATCCTGGAATGTCGCGGAAGCGGACGCGAAACGTCCTTCTTCAAGATAGGCGTTGCCCAGTACCTGGCGATAGGCGGCATTGCGCGGCTCTGCCGTAACGGCCAGCTCTGCTTGCTGGATCGCCTCGCTTGTATAGCCGCGATCCATCGCCTGCTGCGCATCGGAAGCGGCAACGGCGGCGCGCGGTGCGGGGGCGCCGGCACAGCCTGTCAGCAACACAGCTGCCATCGCGGTCGAGATGCCCAGACCGATCATCGGATTTCGCGTGTCCTTGCGGTACATAGGATTTTTCCCCTTCAGCCCTTGGTCTTGTTACCCGCGACATGCGCGGCGATGGAATCGAGTTCCGGAATATCTTGCAGGTAGCGATCGAGCGCCTGGGTTACCAATTGCTGCGCGCTGCACGATTGCATTGTGCTGGCGAGCCGCAATTTCAGGTGACGTTCGTTATCGAGGCGCAGCGTAAACGCCGCGCGGCGACCCTGATCGACAGCCCTCTGACGGCCCTTTGGCTCGGTCTGGAGCGATACCGGCTGGCGCTTGTGGGCAACGTCGTTGGCGACATGCAATTGCACCACGCCATCATCGTCGCCCATGTCGTTCCAGCCCAGATCGGACTGGCTTTCGGCCAGGTCATCGAAATCGTCACCCAGTTCGGCAACGCGATCGTTCTGCGTCAACTGGGCACGCATGGCAGGCTTTGCAGTACCCTTGCGCGCCAGCAGCATGGGGCCGAGCGAGGCAAAATCAGCGGATTCTGTCATCATGCTGCCCATCATTGCGCCACACGGCGGCCGAAGCCTCCGCCCTGCGCACGGGCAGCGCCATTTGCCTGCGCCGCCTTGCTGCCGGGGGTGGCAAATACGGTGCGCCGGAAGTTCTTCTCGAGCCGATCCGCCACATAGTGCCACAATGCCGTGACTTCCTGCGAACTGCGACCTTCCGGATCAATTTCCATGACAGTGCGGCCATCAATCATCGAGGCGGCAAAATCGGTGCGGTGGTGAACCGTTATCGGGGCAACGGTGCCGTGTTGTGACAGGGCAACGGCTGCTTCCGAAGTAATCTTGGCCTTGGGAGTTGCGCCGTTCACAACGAAGATCAGCGGCTTGCCAGCGCGTTCGCACAGATCCACCGTGGCGCCCACGGCGCGCAGATCGTGCGGGCTGGGCCGGGTGGGCACGACCATCAGTTCCGCGACCGAAATCACTGACTGGATCGCCATGGTAATTGCTGGCGGCGTGTCGATCACGGCCAGCTTGAAACCCTGCTGACGCAGGATCGCAAGGTCGTTGGCAAGCCTTGCTACCGTGGTCTGGGCAAAAGCGGGAAATTCCGCTTCACGTTCGTTCCACCAGTCTGCAAGTGACCCCTGCGGGTCAATATCGATAAGGACAACAGGGCCGGCACCAGCGCGCTGCGCCTGGACGGCAAGGTGTCCGGATAAAGTGGTCTTTCCAGATCCACCCTTCTGCGATGCCAGTGCTAAAACGCGCAAGGCTATTCCCCCTAGAACAAGCGACCCGACCAAGTCTCAATTACGGGCCTTCGCTTAAGGACTTCGCAGACTACCCTTTATTTTAAGTTAATTTGGCCTGCGCCGCGCCGGGCTTTTTTTGCAGCAACCGGGTGTTGGCCCTTGGAAGGGGGGCGGCAATCAATGCGGACGCGACGCGAAATAAACTCCGGTGATAAACGTTTTGCTAATGGGCTGTTTACTATGGCATCGTGCAACTTGCGTAACATCATGCTTACATCGCAACCGGGGACGAAAAGTGACGATGCCTAACCGCAAATCTTCCGTAATCGTAAAAGCTGCTGGCGCGCTTGCCATGCTGGCGCTCGCTGCTCCTCTTGGAGCGACTGTGCGAGACGGGGTGGATGCATGGTCGCGCGGCGATTATGCCGCCGCGGTTGCCGAATGGCAGGGACCGGCGCAAGCTGGCGATCCCGATGCAATGTTCAACATGGGTCAGGCCTATCGCCTTGGTCGCGGGGTGCCGGAGGACAGCGAGCGGGCCGAACAGCTTTATCTCGCCGCGGCGCAGGCAGGCCATTTGCAAGCCGCCGATACCTATGGGCTGATCCTTTTTCAGGACGGTCGCCGCGAACAGGCGCTCGCCTATGTGGAGGCCGCGTCACGCAGGGGAGATCCGCGCGCGCAGTATCTGATCGGCATCGCGCATTTCAACGGCGATCTTGTCGATCTCGACTGGGAGCGGGCATACGCTTTGCTGACACTGGCCAATGGTGCGGGTTTGCCGCAGGCCGGACCGGCTATCAGCAAGATGGACAGCTATATCCCGATTGAACAACGAGAGGCAGCGGTCGCCCTGTCGCGCCAGATAGAGCTGGAATCGGAGCAGGCCCGTGCGGTGCAACTGACCGCAGCAGACCTTGGTACATCAGGCGCGGTGTCGTCGGGGGACGCGGCGCAGACACAGCCTGCCGCAACTGTCGCACAGCAGGTTACGCGTCCGACCGCCCCTGTTGCAGAATCGGCAGCGGTAGCCGCCGCGCGCGACGCGGTATCACAGGCGCGGGAAGCCACTGGCACGGCAGACCCAGCGCAAGCCGGGGCCAGCTACGCACAAGGCACAGGCCAATCTGATTCGCCGCCCGCCGAAATAGCCGCAGCGCCGCGAGTTGAACCAGTGACTTCGCAGCCGGCCGAGACATCTTTGGATGCTGGCGACGAAGGGCCCTGGCGTGTGCAGCTTGGGGCATTTGGCGTTCCGGGCAATGCAGAGCGTTTGTGGGACAGGTTATCCAACCGTGCCGAGATTGCCGGCCGGGAGCGATTGCTGTTGCCCACCGGCCGGGTGACCCGGCTTCAGGCGGCAGGTTATGCAACACGCGATCAGGCGCAGTCTGCTTGTTCAAGTCTGCAACGTGCAGGTCAGGAATGTCTGGTCACGCGAAAGTAGGCTGACCCGCAGTAAACCCGTCGCATGACTGGCCCTGCTGCTTCCCTAAGTAGTGCCTATCCGCCATAGAGCCGCCGGGACCGACACACGGGGACGCGGCATGACAACACACGAACTGGCAACACCTGACACGCAGCAGGGCGTTGCAGCACCGGCTACGTCGGGGGAGCGTATTGCCAGCCTCGATCTTATTCGGGGCGTTGCCGTGCTGGGCATTCTGGCCGCGAATATCGTGGCATTTGGTATGCCGTGGGCAGCGTATTCATGGCCCGATGCGTTTCTTACCGGCCATGATACGACATCCGACTGGCTGTGGGTCGGCCAGTTCGTGCTGATCGACGGGAAGATGCGCGGTCTGTTCACCCTGCTGTTCGGTGCCGGGATGGCCTTGTTCATGCAACGGGCATGGGCGCGGGGGGAAGGAATGGGGCTGCAGGCAAGAAGGCTCGCCATCCTGCTCCTGTTCGGGTTGGTGCATTTCTACCTTATTTGGCGCGGCGATATTCTGGTGCTCTATTCGATTGCCGGGTTTGCGGCTATGTTGTTCCTGCGTATGTCAGCGGGCAAACTGCTGACCCTGGGCCTGATCGGCTATTTTATCGGCGCGTTGTTCTATGCGCTCGCCATCGGTTCTGCCTATTTCATTGCTGACACTGCCTTCGGACAGGTAGAGGGGATGGAGGAGGCGCGCGTCTCCATTGACGAGGCGCAGCGGTCTGCCACAGCCGATGACGCTATCGAAATCCCCATCATGACCGAAGGCAGTTATGGCGATTTCGTGGCGCACAATATCTCTGCGCACGGTGCGGATCCGCTCAATTCGCTGCTCTTGATGGTGATGGAGACTGTTCCGCTGATACTGATCGGCATGGCGTTCTATCGGTTCGGGTGGTTCGATGCCGGGGGCGCAACCACCAAGCGCCGGACCTGGGGTTGGTCCCTGCTGATCGTTGGCATCGTGCTGAATGTCCTGATGGCGCTGTGGGTGAAGAATGGAGGCTTCACCTATTGGGGGACGCTTTCTGCGATGTCCGCCTTCGCCATGCTGCCGCGTCTGCCGATGATCCTGGGGCTCGCCCTGCTGCTGGCGCTGTACGGTAACACCGCATCCGGCTGGCTTGCCGAGAGACTGTCAGCTGCGGGGAGGGTGGCATTCACCAACTACCTTGGCACCTCTGTGCTGATGATGCTGATCTTTCACCCATGGGCCGGTGGGCTGTGGGGCGAATTGACCCGTCCCGAACTCTATCTCGTCGTGGCACTTGGTTGGGCGGTCATGCTGGCATGGTCAAAACCGTGGCTGACGAAGTATCGTTACGGTCCGCTCGAATGGCTATGGCGCTGCCTTACCTACGGGAGGATTTTCCCCTTGCGGCGATAAACTCCACAAGCATCTTGCGAACAGTTCTCAAGACGCTTGCTAATGCAACCCATTCGCATTACTAGGGGCGGGTAGCCACGAGAGAATCGCCCTCATGTACACCTGCATCTGCAACGCCATCAAAGAAGACGACCTGCGCAAGGCTGCGCGGCAGCATCGCGGTGGTGCGGAATGTGTGTATGCAAAGCTCGGCAAGCGCCCCAATTGCGGCCAGTGCCTGGTAGAAGCGAACGAAATTATCGTGGAAGAGCGTGACGCGATGGCCGAACCGATGGTTGCCGCCTGATCCACTTCTGATCCGCATTTGCAACAGGCCGGTTTTCTGCGTTTTCGTGGCGATTCACACGCGTCTTTACCTTGCAAATATCCATCATTCCTGACCATCGTGTCGGCAACCAAATCCATGCAGGAGGCAATCCATGACGGGCGATGAGAAGGTCATCGAATATCTCAACAAGGCTCTCACCAACGAGTTGACGGCGATCAATCAGTATTGGCTGCATTACCGCGTCCTGAATGACTGGGGTGTCTACAAGCTGGCCGAATACGAGCGGCACGAGAGCATCGATGAGATGAAGCATGCCGATTGGCTGGCCGATCGCATCCTGTTCCTGAACGGTCTGCCCAACTTTCAGGCCATCCACAAGTTGAAGGTCGGCGAGACGGTCGAGGAAATTCTCAAAGCCGATCTGGCGCTGGAGCATGAGGCAATTCCCCTCCTGCGCGAGGCTGCCGATTATTGCCAGGAGGCAAAGGATTTCACATCCGGCGCGCTATTTGAAAAGATCCTGGCCAGCGAGGAGGAGCATGTCGACTTCCTCGAAACCCAGTTCGACATGATCGAGCGCATGGGTATCCAGAATTATGTCCAGTTGAACAGCAAGGCAGCAGGCGAAGGGCAAAACGACGCCGGCGCTGCCTGACGGCGCTAGGCGACCAGCCAATAGGG
>JBASBA010000192.1:0-3208 GCA_049650885.1 Alteraurantiacibacter sp.
CCTCCATGGTGCCGGCGGCCGGGACGAACTCTTCGGCAATAACGGCCGGGACCGGCTGTTCGGCGATGATGGCCGCGACGTCCTGAAGGGCGGCCGTCATGGCGATCAGCTCCACGGGGGACGAGACGCGGACAGACTCGACGGCGGCGGCGGGCAAGACCGGCTGTTCGGGGGGCTGGGGAACGATCGGCTGTCAGGGGGGTACGGCGACGACGTCCTGATCGGCGGACGGGGCGACGACAGATTGCATGGCGGCCGGGGTGCGGACCGGTTCGTGTTCGGGGAGAAAATGGCTTCGGATGTTCTTCGCGATTTCGCCGACGATCTCGACATGCTCGACTTACGTGCGTTCGGTTTTGCGAGCCGGTCGGAGGCCCGGTCATCGGCGTCGAACGTGGGTCGCGACGTGGTCTTCGACTTTGGCGGAGACGACGTACTCACCGTACTCAACATAACGAAGGGCGAGCTGAGGGATGACATCCTCGTCTAGCATGCCCCGACGCATCCGAACGGCCGCGGCACGCCTCACCGCCGTCGAACTCTGAGCAGAGCCGGGACCCGAGGCGACGCGTGGTACAGCCGAAGTGAACGGACTGGGTCATTCTGTTAAACGTCGAAGCCGTTTGTCGATCTCGCCTATAGGCAGGAAGACCGAACCATCCGCACGCCAGACTTGCAGCGCGGAGATGAGAAGCTCGACCTCGCAGGCTTCGGCCGCGTGCAGTTCGTCGATGATCCAGAGCACGCCATGAACGCGCACAGCGCGAGCGGTAGCCACCTTGCGCAGCAGATTGTCACCGGTCAGGAGAATGCCGTTTTCCTGGCTGGTTGTCGTGACAAGGGCGAAGCAATCGTTGGCTGAGAGGTGGCTGTTCTCCCGCTTCAGCGCGAAAACCCGCGCAACCTCTTCGCCCGGCAAGTCATAGGTGGCGAGGCCACCATCTTCGAGCATCCGCCATTCCTGCGCCGTGAAATCGAGGAGCTCCTCCTCGCGGATCGGCAGGGGCACGATGAAGCGATAAGGCAGCCGCAGCAGGACGTGCAGCAACTCCCCCTTCTTCAAGTCGATCAGGCAAGACGCATCATTGACGACGACACAGGTCACTGATCACGCGGCCCCCTGATGTCACGTTCGACAACGCTCAAGGGGAGTCCGAGCATCTGGGCTGCCCGAACAGGCGAAATCATTTCCTCGCCGAGCGCGCGCCAGACGAGGCGCTCGAAGCGCTGCGGCTTCTCGAAGGCCGCGAAGCCTTCGCCGGGACCGATGGGCTCCGGCTCTTCGCGCCGCCAGCCGCGCGCATAGGTCTTGAACGCATATTCCACAGCGCTCTTCGACAGGATACCCACCTGGCCAAGCCGCACGAGCATCGCGGCGGCAGAGACGCCGTAGGTGCGCTTGAGACGCATAATCTCGATCCAGGTCATGCCGTGCCGGTTCTTGCCCGCCTCCTCTTCCAGATGCTCGCGTGGGATAAGGAACGCCCCTGCGAAGCGGTGCATGGAGGGCTCCTTCTTCAACGCGGCATTGCCGGTCCCGATGATGATACGGTGCGCGAGCTCATGGGCGAGGTTGAAGCGCTTGCGCTCGACATTGGTGTGCCGCGAGACGACGATTACCTCAGTCGGTGCGCCTTCCGCCCGCTCTACATGGCAAGCCAGCCCGTTGATGCGCTCAGGGAGATCAGCCTCGATGACCTTGAGCCCCTTGTCTTCGAGCAGAGTGGTCATGCTTGGGATTGGGTCGATCCCAAGCTGCCAAGCCTTGCGCACTTCTAGCGCTTTGGCATCAATGGCGCCTTCATCGACGACGTGATCGACGCGCAGCGCAGCGAAGGGGTCTTCCGCTGGATGCAGGTCGAGGATGTCCTCGATGGCGAGATAATCTTCAAGCTTCTCGATGACGATGGCTTCGGCCATCGCACGATCCTGCGCCGAGGCGGTCGAGTTCTTCCGCCACTCGACGCTTTCCAGAGCTTCGACCTGGCCACCAACAAGAAAATCTAGCGACACGCCAAGCGCTTTTCCGAGGCCGACCAGCACCGACGAGGACGGCATCATCTTGTCCGCTTCGTATTTACTGATGGCCTGCGCCGACACGCTTGGGGTTATGCGGTCAGCGAGAGCTTGCATGGATAGGCCCGCCCGCTTGCGGGCAAGCCTAAGCCTTTGTCCGAACATGGTACTCTCCCAGCAGCTTATGTCTTGGTTGATAAGCTCCATTTTTCGATGTATACTTCAACACAAGGTTGGCGAATCGTCAACCAAAACCGACATACGAGGTGCAAAGTGTCTAGGAAGAATCAACATGTTGTGCCGCATCAGAGCGGTTGGGCGGTGAAGGGAGCGGGCAACTCGCGCGCGTCTTCTGTCCACGGCACGCAGCACGAGGCCATCGCGACCGCACGGGAAGCCGCCATGCGCCAGGGCAGCGAGATGCTGATCCACGGCGAGAACGGTCGCATCCGCGAGCGCAACACCTACGGCAACGATCCCTTCCCTCCGAAGGGCTGATACGAGGTTACAACGTGATGTCTTGCAGTGAACTTTGTGAAGCGATCAACACGGAGGAGCACGCATGATTATGCGGGCGCGCCAGCAAGCGCAGCACGAACACGACCTGAAGAACCACTTCGACATCCTGTCGCTGTCGCGGTTGGATCGGCTGAAGCACTACGGACTGCACTTCGCGAAGTATGCGGGGCGTTTCGCGCGGGGCGAGGCTGAAGCCAAGAGCCGGGCCGAAACCCTAACCGACGCGTTCCTGGTGGCTCTGAGCGCTGCAAACGCGCTCAATCAAGCCCTGCCGGACATCGACGGCGGCACGGTTGATGTGGATGCTCCAACGGACCTGGCGTTCACCGACCAGGCAGGCCGGTTCGCGGACGCGTGCGAGAAGATCGACCATTTGGAAGAGTTTCGGACGATCGCCCTCGATGCGAACGCGGCCCTCGTCGAATGGATCGTGCGTCGCGCCGCGGTGGACGGCCTCGACTTGGATGCGCTTATTCAGGAGCGTCGTCGGCAGCTCGCCCGACGCCCGGTTTATGCACCGGAGGGCTGATGTTCCTGTCGGGTGACATCATTGCCGCGCATGGCGGGAAGTGGATCGCACCATTCGATCCCAAGCGTGTTGATGGCGCGGCGTACACGATGCGGATCGGAGACGAAGCGTTCGTCAGCCCCGAGAGCCGAGACACCCGGAAGC
>JBASBA010000193.1:0-7247 GCA_049650885.1 Alteraurantiacibacter sp.
AGCACACCCCGCAGGCATTTTTGTGCAGTGCACCATTTCCCCTTGACTTCGCGGTTGCGAGCATCTATTTGTGCACTGCAACAAGAGGCCGCCACCAGGGTGCGGTTTCAAAAACCCGAAGGATTGAAGCGAGGAATTATGGCCGAGACCACCTCCACACCAGAGAGCACAACCGACAAGGTCGAAGCTGCGGCAGCGAAAGCTGAGACTGCAGAGACCAAGTCCGCAACGGCCGCCGAAAAGGCGCCTGCGCAAAAAGTTCCTGCGGCAAAGAAATCTGCGCCGGCAGCGAAAAAGCCCGTGGCGAAGAAAGCCGCTGGCAAGAAGCCCGCGGCCAAGAAAGCTATCGCGAAGAAGACACCGGCTCGCAAGACGGTGGCCAAGAAATCTCCCGCTAAGAAGCCGGCCAAGGCACCGATTGCCGCCAGCATCGAAGCGGATGACAACCAACCAAGCGTTTCCCAGTTGAAGGAAAAAATCATGGCTAACAAGAACACCGATTACACCGCCCCAATGTCTGACATGATGTCGGGTGCCGTCACCGAAATGCAGACCCGTTCGCAGGCTGCCTATGACAAGAGCACCATGGCGGTGTCGGAAATGACCGATTTCGCCAAGGGCAACGTGGAAGCTGCTGTCGAAAGCGGCAAGCTTCTTGCCGAAGGCATGCAGGGCATGGGGCAGACCATGGCCGAAGAAGCCCGGAGCGCCTACGAGACGACGACCGCCGACATTCAGGAAATGGCCAGCGTAAAGAGCCCCACTGAGCTGTTCCAGCTGCAGGGCAAGATCATGCGTCGCAATTTCGATGCGATGATCGCCGTTGCAACCAAGAACACCGATGCAACGATGAAGCTCGCAAACGACTTCGTCGCACCGATGTCGGCTCGCGTTGGCGTTGCCAGCGAAAAGATGTCGAAGGTCGCTTAACGGCTTTCACCGATTTACCGGTCGCCCAACCTCTCCTCTCCCGGGGCGACCAGTTGAAGGGCCGGGCAGTCTGACTGCCCGGCCCGTAAGCTGTCTGGCCTTCTTCATTTTCACTTTAACTGCCCCTGCAAATCGAATTTCTGCAAAACCGGCCTTGCAGCCAGCGCATTCATCACGATATTCGCGCTCTGCATGACTCAAGCCGATTTCACCCTGACCGCTTCTGGCTGGTCCGTTCTCGCCGCCGATGAGGATGGCGATGATGCCGGTGGCGACGACGGCAGCGGGCAGACCGGGATCGCCACGAAGACCCGTGCGAAGCCGAAGAAGCCAAGCCAGTACAAAGTGTTGCTCCTGAACGATGACTACACTCCTATGGAGTTCGTCGTGATGGTGTTGAAACGTTTTTTCCGCATGGATCTTGAGCAGGCCACACGAGTGATGCTGCATGTCCATCAACGCGGCGTGGGTGTGTGCGGAATTTTCCCGTATGAAGTTGCCGAAACCAAAGTGAACCAGGTGATGGACTTCGCGCGGGAACATCAGCACCCGCTGCAATGTACGCTGGAAAAAGCCTGATCGGCCTCGAGGCAAAGTCAATCAGGGCATGACCGCCGCGATTTTTGTCGCTAAGGCGCAAGGCAACTGAATTTCCCCGCAGCGTCAAACCGGCTTTCGAAACACCCGTGTCCCGCTTCATCACCGCAACAGACCGTTATATCCTCAGGCTCGTCCTCGTGCCGATGATCGGCGTGTTCGTACTTGCCGCCAGCCTGCTGCTGCTGGAAAAGATGTTGCGCCTGTTCGACTTTGTCAGCGTGGAAGGCGGGCCGATCGGCATCGTTTTCAAGATGCTTGTCAACGTCGTTCCCGAATATGCGGGGCTGGCAATCCCCTTGGGCCTGATGCTTGGCATCCTGTTTGCATTCCGCAAGCTGGCGATTTCCAGTGAGCTGGATGTGATGAAAGCAGTTGGTTGGTCTTACACGCGGCTATTGCGGGTGCCATTCCTGATCACGCTGGCGCTGGTGGCCCTGAATTTCGCCATCGTTGGCTTCATCCAGCCGCAGTCGCGCTTCGCCTATGAAGAGATGGAGTTCGAGCTGCGTTCGGGCGCGCTGGGCGCTTCCATCAAGGTGGGCGAGTTCAACACAATCGGGGACAGCATCGCCCTGCGGATCGAAGGCAGCGAGGACGAGGGCCGTCAGTTAATGGGCGTATTCGCCCGCATTGCCGATAATAACGGCCAGGTTCTTTCCATCTCCGCGCGCGAGGGGCAATTCCTGGCCAATCGCGAGAACCGCAACACGATCATACTGCGACTTGTGGACGGTGTAATCGTGCATGATGTGGCCAGCGGCAGCCCGCGCGTGCTCAGCTTCAGCCAGCACGACTTGCCCATCGATTTGCCCGCTATCGAGCAGTTCCGCGATCGCGGCGAGGATGAACGCGAGTTCAAGATACCCGAGTTGCTGGAAGTGGGATGGAGCCCGGAAAGCACGGCGGACGAACGCGTCGCCAGCCAGGCCAATTTCAACTATCGCATGGTCGAGGTGGTGATGATGCTGATGCTGCCTTTCCTGTCTGTCGCGCTGGGCGTTCCGCCAAAGCGCAGCACTTCTGCGTTGGGCGTGTTCCTCGCCATCGTGATCGTGGTCGCCTATCACAAGATCAACCAATACGGCGCCGAAGTCGCAGAGATCGGCCGGATCGATCCATTCGTGGCATTGTGGGGTCCGTTTGCCGTGCTGTTCATGCTGATCGGCTATATGTATTATCAGGTCGCCTTCGTGCCTGGAGGTCAGGCAATAGGCTTCCTTGAAAGTTTCTATTCCAAGATTGCACGCCGCGTGAAGAAACTGGTCGGTCGCGACAAGCTGCGCGGGCTGGTGCCCGATCAGGACATGCATTTGCAGGATGAAGAACGGGAAGCCACGCCCCATGCTGCTTGATTTCTTCCCTTCACGCACGCTCACAATCTATCTTGCGAAAATGTTCGCGGTTCGCATCATCGCGGTTCTGGTGATGCTGGTGCTGGTTTTGCTGATGCTGGATCTTCTGGGCAAGACCGGCGATATTCTGGCAGTCGAAGGCAACACCAACGCCGAGGTATGGACCTACGCAATGCTGCGCGCCCCGCAACTGGTGGCGCGTTTCCTGCCTTATTCGGTGCTGCTTGCCACGATCATCACGCTGGCAGGAATGAACCAGAACTCCGAAGTGATTTCCATGAAGGCGGCGGGCATGTCCGCGCACCAGATCCTGGCCCCTTTATTGCTGGTCGGCCTGGTGATTGCGGCAGTATCCTTCGCTTTCAACGAACGTATCGTCACCCGTGGCACATCGACGCTGAAGGCGTGGGAGAGCGTGGATTACGCCGCCATTCCCGAAGACCGGGAAGCGCGGGCCAATGTTTATTTCAACGACGGAACCGATGTATTGCTGGGCGGCACATTATCTGGCCGGGGTGAGCAGTCGGTGTTGAGCGATGTCACGTTTTACAAGCGGGACGAGAGCGGGATGATAACGCGCCAGATCACCGCCGATCGTGCCACTTTCGTTGCGCCGGGATGGCGACTGGAAAACGCCACCAGCTTTTCGGTCGCAACGGCAAACTCGGAACAATTGGATTCTATCGTCGTGGCAGAAGGTGTGGCGATCGCGCAGGTCGAACTACGGCGCGTGGACCCCGACGGACAGCCGCTGGCAGAACTCTCCGACAGTATCGAAGCGTTGAAGGGCGCAGACCGCCGCACCGGTGAGCTTGAGGCAAAGTGGTGGCACAAGATCTCCGGACCCCTTTCTGCCGTGCTGATGCCGCTGCTGGGTGCGGTCGCGGGGTTCGGCCTGGCCCGATCGGGCAAGCTGTTTCAGCGTGCGATCATCGGCATGGCATTGGGCTTTGCCTATTTCGTTGTCGATAATGCTGCGCTGGCGATGGGCAGTTTTGGCGGGTATCCGCCCTTGCTGGCAGCATGGGCGCCGTTCTTCCTGTTCCTGCTGGTGGGTGAGACAGTCTTGGTCCGGACGGAGGAATGATCCCTTCCGACTGGTCGATCAGGCTGGCACATCCCGTAAATGCGGAGGATCTTGCGGAGGTTGAGGAAGATGCCGCGCGTATATTGCGCGATGCGCCTTCGCTGGCAGAAATACCAACCCTGCCGACACGCTCTGCCGCCGATTACAGGGCAGTTATTGCGCAGCGGCAAAGCCTTGTGGCCGTGTCGCAAGACCGGATAATCGGCTTTGCCGCTGCCCGCCCAGCGGGACGTGCGTTGCATCTTCACAGTTTGAACGTGGCGCGTGCATTCCAGCGAAACGGCATCGGAGGCACCCTTTTGCGGGCGCTACAGATAGATGCGCGCAACGCCGGGTTTGCGTCGATTACCCTGCACGTTTTCCGCGACATATCATGGCACAAACCGTTCTTCGCCGGTTACGGTTTTTCGGATCAACAGGATCAAGGCGCGCACCCACGCCAGGCCAAGGGGCGGCATCCGACCGCAATCGCAGGCATTCCGGCGGACCGGCTATGCGCGATGGTTTGCCCGCTGGACTGAACGAAATCAGGTGCCGCGTCGGCCCATCGTGCTGCGCGCGATACGGGTTACAAGCGGAACCATGCCGCGGTGGCTGGCTTTTGCGAACGTAGACGTTTCGCCAAGCTGCGCGTGGATGCGCCGGTGCGCCTCGTGCAATGAGTGATACGGCATGGATGGGATCAGGTGGTGCAGGGCGTGATAGCGCAGGCCCACGGGTGCCCAGATACCGGCAATGAAGCTGGGTACGTTCACGCTATCCAGATATTGCGCTGTGACAGTCATCGCATCACCGTCATTCTCCCACAGATGCGCCACCAGCGTGCGTAGCTGGTTGAACACGGCGGTTGCCGCGGTGATCACGAATGCAATCAGCAACGGCTTCCAGCCCAGCCAGAAGGGCGTGCTCATCAAAAAGATTGCCCAGGCACTGGCACCGATCTGCTGGAACAGAAACCAGCTGGCTTCCTTTTCCTCTGGCGGACGGCGACGGAAGGAGGGATTGATTGAAAGAGCGGAGAAACGCTCCCACGTGAATTTCCGCACCGCTGGCAATACCAGCCCAACAGGCGCAAGAATGCCCCAACGCACGATGAGGGCGATGGGTGCCAAGGCCGCGATGAGCACGAAAACCGGCAGGCTCCAGGGCTTCATCAAGGCCAGCGCCTTGTATTCAGGATCTTCGATCGTACCGTATTTGGTGCGCGAATGGTGCAACGTGTGAATACCTTCGTACATCAAGCTCGGCGTCAGCAAGGGGATGCCGACGAGCAGGTTCCACGCAGTGCGAAAACCCGGCAGGGCATTGCGATGAAGATGCGTAATTTCGTGAATGAACAGCAGCGCACGATAAAGCGCCAGAACCGAGATCACGCCAAGACCAACGGCGGCCCATGTGTTTTCTACCAGGATGGCACCGGCCAGCGTCGCGTAGCCTACCAGGGCGGATCCAATCATGTCGGGCCAGTAAATCTCCGGACGTGCGGTATTTATGTCGCGCGTCAGCTCTGCGGCTGCCCGCAACATGGCCTTGTCGTCCGGAATTTGCGCATGGACGCGCCGCTCAGCGGTCTGCGTGGCAGCCGCTTCGTGCTCGGTAATGTTGGTCGTCGCGTCCATAAGGCGGCTCTATAATCCAGAATATCCAAAAGTGCGATGCCCTAGGGCAAACTGCCTGCGCGCCTGATGCCGCGCGCTTGACAGCGGCTTCAAGCATATCAAGAGCGAACTCGAGATGAATGAAAGGTCGATCCACATGAGCGACGAGATAGATATTGCACCAGTTTCCGGCAAGAGCGACCTCGATGCTTTCATAGATATCGCGTTCAAGCTGAACGAAAATGATCCCAATTGGGTGCCGCCATTGCGCGTGGAAGTTCGGGAGTTGCTGACGCCGGGCAAGAACCCCTTTTTCGAACATGCCAAGGTCCAGCTGTATCTCGCCCGTCGGCGTGGCGAGGTGGTGGGCCGGATCTCCGCACATTATGACGAGCTGGCACTGTCGCAGCCGCCAGCGCAGGGGATGGGGCCGGGCACTGGCAATTGGGGTATGATGGAAGCCGCCGATGCACAGGTTATGGCCGCCTTGATCGCGCAGGCGGAAGAATGGCTTCGGCAACAGGGGATGACGCGAGTTATTGCACCGCTAAGCCTGTCTGTATGGGACGAACCGGGCTTGCAGGTGGAAGGCCATGATCATCCGCCGATGATCATGATGGGCCATCACAATGCCGAATATGAAGCTTGGGTAGAGGCGCAGGGTTATGCCGTGGCGAAACGCCTGTTCACGTATGACCTGAAAATCCACGGCGGGTTTCCGCCATTGATCGATCGAATCGTTGCCTCAGGCGAGAAATCCAGTCGCATTAATGTTCGCATGGTGGATACGAAGAACTTCGATTCCGACGCTGCCATTTGTATGGATATACTGAACGCTGCCTGGTCCACCAATTGGGGCTACGTGCCGTTTACGGAAGCGGAGAAGGTGTATGCATCGAAAAAGCTGAAGCCGCTGACGAAGCAGGGCGCGAATATGATCGCTTTCGTGGACGGAGAGCCTGCCGCCTTCATGCTGGCATGGCCAGACATCAATCTGAAGCTGAAGAAATACAACGGGAAGCTGTTTCCGTTCAACTGGTTGAAATTGCTGTGGTGGCTGCGCAATCCGGATTCCGTCAATTGGCGTGTGCCCTTGATGGGCGTTATTCCCAAATACCAGAACAGTCGCATGGCCAGTCAGCTCGCTTTCATGATGATCGAGTATATCCGCAGGTACTCAGTGGGCCGGTTCGACGGTGAAAGGGCGGAAGTTGGATGGATCCTGGAGGATAATCAGGGAATGGTCGCCATTGCCGATGCGATCGGCGCAAAGGTCAATCGCGAATACCGCCTGTATGAAAAGCAGCTTTAGGCGCGAATGGAGGCGGCGGGGGGAACCCTCCGCATCCGTTCCACGTTAAGTTTCCAGGCGTAATTCCAGCATCTATCCGCCAGTACTCTCCCGGAGGCCAATGACCGAAAATCCTGACAGCAAGTCCCGCGGTGGCAAGAAGGTTAAGCGCCAGAAGCTTGGCCGTGTACTGCTGGTGGAGGATGATGCCATCCTTGCGCTGACGCTGGAGGACGCACTGCTTGCTGGCGGAGCCGAGGAAGTGATCATCTGCCACACCATGAAGTCAACGGTTGCGGAACTGGAAAAGGACGAGAAGCTGGACGCTCTTATCCTGGACGTGCATCTGGCCGACCGGGACGATGGCTGGGCGCTGGCGGAACTGGTCG
>JBASBA010000194.1:0-1940 GCA_049650885.1 Alteraurantiacibacter sp.
GGTTTGTTCCCTCCACCCAGTTTACATTGATGCTCTCAACAGCTTGATGCTTGTTGCAGGTGGTTTTGCATTTCTAAAATGAATGATGATCGCGCGGGCAAAAGAGAAGTGGAGCACGAATGTCTCAAATTAAACATGTCCTATATGACCGCTACACTAGTGAGACTTTGCGACTGCCAGCAGTACTAATGGGAGTCGCGTCAGCCGGAATCGGGTTCGCTTTTCATGAAACATCTGAAAGGCATCTAACCCGTCCTATTCATGAGGCTACCGCTTCGTGTTGTTCGGACGGCGATGTGGCGGTGCCTGATTGATCAAGGCGCACGCCTCCACCGGCGTTTTTCACCGCGGCAGGAGCAATGGGCTTTTCGAGGTTGATGGACTGGGGCTCAGGGGTTCGGCGGCACCGCCGCTCTTGCTATGTGGGCGCTGGTCGCAGACTGGTGGTGATGGCCTTGAACACACCGGCATCCGGGCAAGCCGAAGCGAAGGCGACGCGGATACGCGTGGCGGTTTCGATGACGCGGGCAGCGACCTTGAGCAGGCGCAGGCGCAGCGTGGCGAACTCGGCGGTGGCGAGTGCGGTGGCTCTTGGGATTTCCTGCTGGATTCGCCACAGGAGCCAGTATGCGGCGGTGTGCAGGATGAGGCGCATCTGGTTGGCGCCCGCCGAGCGGCACGAGGTGCGATCGCTGGCGAGCTGGCTCTTGTGGCGCTTGATCAGGTTCTCGGCCTGACCGCGGGCGCAGTACAGCGTGTCGTAGATGTGCTCGGCCGAGCCTTCGGTCAGCGAGGTGACGACATAGCGGATGTCCATGCCCAGCGTGCTGGCCTCAATCCGGGCGACGACGCGGCGCTGGCATTTCCAGCTTTTGGCGCCGTAGCGGGTCTCGGCATAGTTGCGCAGGACCGGGCATTGGCGTTGAGCCCGCCTGACGGCACAAGCATCGGCGACGGTGACGATTTCGGGATCGGCACGCAGCACGGCGTTGGTCGGCAGACCAAATACGTAATCGACGCCGGTCGCCTCACACAACGTCATGACCTCGGGCCGCCCATAGTGCCCGTCGCCGCGGATGGTGATGTGGGTATCGGGCCAGTGCCGCCGAAGATGGCGCACCAGGCGCCGAATGTGTCCGGCAGCCTCGGCGCCCGACGGTGTCTTGCCGGCGCGCAGCAGCATTGCCACCGGCCGACCGGTGGCGGTGTCGTAGACATGAATCGGCAGGAAGCAGCGCTCCCCGTGATGACCGTTCCAGAACGAGAGTTGCTGATAGCCGTGCACGACATCACAGGTGTCATCGATATCCAGCGTCACCGCCGCCGGCGCGGCGGGATAGCTGGCGCAGTAGATGTCGATCATCGCGGCCATCATCCTGGCCAACTCGCGCGTAGTCGGCGCATTTTCCCACCGGCTCATGGTCGGTTGGCTCGCAAGCCCCACGCCCGATCCCGGCAGCTTGCCCAGCGCCAGGCGGAAGCCCGGATCGTCGCGCAGAGCGTCGAGATCATCGGCGTCCTCATAGCCACAGCTGATCGCAAAGATGCGGGCGCGCAGGATATCGTCGAGGTGATGCACCACTCTGCCCGGGTCACGCGGATCGGAAATGCAGGCTGCAAGCCGCTGGCAGATCCCCATCGCTCGTTCGGCCTGTGCCAGCAGCAACACGCCGCCATCCGAGGTAAGCCGGCCGCCGTCGAAAGCGGCTGTGACTTTCTTGCGGCCGACTGCTGGGAATCCAAATGCGCTTGCGATATCGTTGTTCATGCGGGGGTGACCTGTGGCATTTTCTGCCCTGCGGCAGGTTCGGCTTAGACACCCAGTTCCTAATTCAGATCAGAGGCTTAGGCCACTCCCGCTAACCCTTTAGGACCGGTCCGGTGAATACGACGGGCTAGATGCCGCGATTGCGAAGGCGAGCGATGGTCAACCTCTAGAC
>JBASBA010000195.1:0-1760 GCA_049650885.1 Alteraurantiacibacter sp.
GCGCATATCCGTGTGATGGACCAGGTTCTGCCCGCCCTTGCCCAATACCCGGAATATCAGCGGGAGGTTCAGCGCCTGCACAATCTTGCGACGGAAAGCCGCGCGTTTTCAGAAGATCCGGCGCATCCGGCAGAGCGCATGGAAAGCGCGCCGCCAGCCGCATTGCACCCGCTCTCCGTAGCCTATGTGATCTTCGGTTCCCGGCTGGGATCGCGGGTGATCGCCGCCGATCTGAAGCGGCAGGATGTTCCCTGGCCGCAAGCTGCAATTGCCTATTTCACCGATGATCAAACGCGCGCCCATTGGCAGCACCTTGTGCAGGTAATCAAAGATTATGAAGATCAGGAGGATAGAATTGTGTCTGACTCCGTTCTGACATTTGAGTTATTCCTTTCAGAAGCCAGGGAAGCACGTGCCTTGCTACAAAGTTCGAAATAAATGGAAATCGACCTAACGAATTGCGACCGGGAGCAGATTCATCTGCTTGGCCACGTGCAGACCTTCGGTTGCCTCATCGCGCTCTCCACCGATTGGCTGGTGGTACATGCTTCCTGCAACACGCAGGAAATTATCGGAATTTCGGCCGAGGACATGATCGGTACGCCCGTGCGCAATGTCTTTGCAGAAGATGCTTTGCACGACATCCGCGGCGCAGTGCAGACCCTGAATTCGAAAGATGCGAATGCGCACCTGTTCGATGTAAAGGTGCTGTCAGGTGATGACCGGCGTTTCAACATCGCCTTGCACCGCACGGGCCGCAATACCGTGGTCGAACTGGAGCCTGCCCTCCCACTGGAGAAGCAGACTGACAGCTTGTCGCAAGTGCGCAACATGATTGATCGTCTCAATGGCGCCGCAGATGTCGACGCCCTGTGCAAGATGGCCGCCAGGTTTATCGGTTTGCTCACAGGGTTTGACCGGGTGATGGTCTATCGCTTCGCGCCGGATCTTTCGGGTCAGATCATTGCCGAGGCTGCCCAGCCCGGAATCGACACATTCATTGGGCTGCGCTACCCAGCTTCCGACATACCCAGCCAGGCACGCGAATTATACAAGCGCTCCTTGATCCGCATAATCAGTGACGTGAATGACAAGGTTTCGCCTATCATTCCCGAAGCCAATTCGGAAAACGAGAAGGTGGATCTGTCACTCAGCACGCTGCGTGCAGTTTCGCCCATCCACCTTGAGTATCTGCGGAACATGGGGGTTGAGGCTTCCATGTCGATAAGCATTCTTAACCAGGGGAATCTGTGGGGCCTGTTCGCCTGCCATCATTACAAGCCTCTGGTCCTTGATGCGCGCGTGCGTTCAGCCTGCGACCTGTTCGGGCAAGTGTTCGGCTTCGTGTTGGCGTCCCTCGAAAATCGCCGCAAGTCCAGCGACATGGAGGCTGTTCGCGATCTGCACGACGACTTGATGCGTCATTTTGCAGAGGGCGGAAGAATTGCGGACAACTTTGAATTTATTCTGGATGGCCTTGCACAGGTGGTGGAATTCGATGGCGCTGTAAGCTGGATTGACGGGCAGTTCCGGCAGGTCGGCACGACGCCAACCAGGGATGAGATCATGACGCTGGTCAGATTTCTCAACACCACGGCAACAAGCCAGGTTTATGCCACCAACTGCCTCCACAAGGTGCACCCCCCGGCGGAGGATTACATTGCGCGCGGATCGGGCGTGCTGGCCCTTCCCGTCTCGCGCAGACCGCGCGACTACATCATGCTGTTTCGCGGGGAAGTGGCCAAAACGGTGACGTGGGC
>JBASBA010000196.1:0-3444 GCA_049650885.1 Alteraurantiacibacter sp.
CCGCTGAACCAGCCCCACCGATCGGATGCGGCTGCCTGCCGGCGCGTTCTGGCGAACCAGGAGAGCGTCGAGGACGCGATCGGGTGCCTTTCGACCAGCGAGACCATCGCCGTGGCCCTCGCGTTCGGGCGGGCCGACCTGCTGCCCGCGCCCTACACCGATTTTCGGTTGGCCTGGCGTCGTCTCGACCGTCGCCAGCGGAGCTTGGTCGATCATGCCGCTATGGCAGAGTGGCATGGGCAGGAAGAGGGCGGCCCCTGCTGATTGGAGCGTAGACCCTTCCAGCCTATGCCCCCTGACCTGCGCCTCCGAAATGGCAGCGCAGGTTCTCCATCGATCTACCAGCAATTGATTTTTTCGCTCAATCCCGGCGATACTCCCGAGAAAAGATCAGGGGGCAGGGATGACCATTGAAAAGACGCTATTCGCGGCGGCGGACAAAATGCGCGGGGCGATGGACCCGGGCGAATACAAGCACGTGGCACTCGGCCTGCTCTTCCTGCGCTACATCTCGACGGCGTTCGCGCGTCTCCACGACCGGCTCATGGCCGAAGAGGGACCCGAAGTCGCCGAGGATCGGGACGAATATGCCGCTGAAGGCGTCTTCTGGGTCCCGGAATCCGCGCGCTGGCGGAAGCTTTCGGCAAACTCCAAGGATCCGAAGATCGGCGTCATGGTCGACGACGCCATGCGCGAGATCGAGCGCGAGAACGAGAACCTGAAGGGCGCCCTGCCCAAGGTCTTCGGCCGCGAGGCGCTGGACCCTGCCGTCGTCACCGGCCTGATCGACCTCTTCTCGAACATCGAGTTCGACGGCACCCCGAAGGACTTCGACCTGATCGGCCGGATCTACGAATACTTCATCTCCGAATTCGCCTCGAGCGAGGGCAAGCGCGGCGGAGACTTCCACACGCCGAAGCCGGTGGTGGAGCTGATCGTCGACATGATCGAGCCGCTGAAGGGCAGGATGTATGAGCCCTGCCACGGCTCGGGCTCGTTCATGGTCCAGTCCGAAAAGTTCATCGAAGCCCACGACGGCCGCCGCATCGACCTCGCCATCTACGGGCAGGAGCGGAACCACACGACCTACGGCCTCGCCCGGATGAACCTCGCCATCCGGGGCATCGGCGCGCAGCTCGAATGGAACGCCGAGGGCACCCTGCTGCGGGACGCCTTCCCTGACGAGAAGTTCGACTTCGTCATGGCCAACCCGCCCTTCAACGTGTCGGACTGGTCCGGCGCCATCCTGGCCGAGGACCGGCGCTGGAAATTCGGCACGCCTCCGGTCGGCAACGCCAACTTCGCCTGGATGCAGCACATCTACGACAAGCTGGGCAGCACCGGCATCGCGGGCGTCGTCATGGCCAACGGCTCCATGTCGTCCATGTCGAGCGGAGAGGGCGACATCCGCCGCGCCATGGTCGAGGCCGAGGCGGTGGACGCCATGATCGCCCTGCCGGGGCAGCTCTTCTACGGCACCCAGATCCCGGCCTGCATCTGGATCTTGGCCAAGGACAAGTCGAACGGCATTGCCAAGAACGCCAAGCTGCGCGACCGGCGGGGCGAAGTGCTGTTCATCGACGCACGCAAGATGGGCGCGCTCGTGGCGGGATCACGCAAGCAGAAGGAGCTGTCGCGCGAGGAGATCGCCCGCATCGCCACCGCATACCACGCCTGGCGGGGGGAGCCGGACGCCGGCGCCTATGCCGACGAGCCGGGGTTCTGCAAGGCGGCCTCCATGGAGGAGATCGCGAAGCACAACTACGTCCTGACCCCGGGCCGCTATGTCGGCGCCGGGGCGGCAGAGGACGACGGAGAGCCTTTCGAGGAGAAATTCGACCGGCTGACGGTGGAACTGCGGGCGCAATTCGCCGAGGGGCGGCGGCTGGAGAATGAGATCGAGGCGCGGCTGGAGAGCATTAGTTGAGTGGTCTCATCCCAATGACGCTCGGAGATCTGGTCGCGCTTCAGCGTGGCCATGATCTTCCGGCGAGCACGCGAACGACAGGTCGAGTGCCTGTCATGGGATCATTCGGTATTACCGGATGGCACAACGCGGTAAAGGCCAAGGGACCTGGCGTAACGGTAGGTCGAAGTGGGGCATCGATCGGCGTCGTTTCCTACACGGAAGACGACTTTTGGCCGCTGAACACGTGCATGTATGTGACCGATTTTAAGGGCAACGATCCTCGTTTCGTTTATTACTTCCTTCAGACCGTGAACCTCGCCTCGCACAATTCAGGTAGCGCGCAGCCTTCGCTAAACCGCAACTACATTTACCCGATAGACATCGCGGTCCCCGGCCCCGTAGAGCAACGGGAAATCTCTGTTTTGCTCGGCGCCCTCGACGACAAGATCGAGCTGAACCGCCGGATGAGCGCGACGCTGGAGGAGATGGCGCGGGCGCTCTATCGATCCTGGTTCGTGGACTTCGACCCCGTCCACGCCCGCGCCCTCGGCCAGTCCCCCGCCCATATGGACCCCACCACCGCCGCCCTCTTCCCCGACAGCTTCGGCCCCGACGGCCTGCCGAAGGGGTGGGAGGCCGGAACGCTCATGGAGATGGCGCAACTCAATCCAGAAAAATGGTCCAAGCGCAGTCATCCTGATGAGGTCCGCTACCTGGACCTTGCGAATGTGAAGTGGGGGCTATCGAGTCTGTATCTGACTACCAGTGGGATGAGGCGCCATCGCGCGCACGGATGGTCCTCCGCAAGGGCGATACCATCGTGGGGACTGTCCGGCCCGGGAACGGGTCATACGCACTGATCCATTCCCGTTGGCTTACCGGCAGCACTGGATTTGCTGTTCTCAGGGCGAATAAAGAGAGGGACGTTCCGTTACTCTACTGCGCTGCGACCTCATCAGAGAACATCGAGCGCCTCACCAACCTCGCAGACGGCGCAGCTTACCCAGCGGTCAGACCGGAGGTTGTAGGGAAAACGAGCGTGGTTCTGGCACCAGATAGTGTGTGCCATGCCTTCGGCATCATGGCCGGTCCCTGGCTCGACCGATGTGGCAAGCTGGCCGAAGAGGGGCATACCCTCGCCGCCCTGCGGGACGCCCTTCTCCCCCGCCTGATGTCCGGGGAACTCCGCATCCGCGAGGCCGAGAAACAGGTCGAGGAGGTGGTATGAGCGAGCCCGAAGATGACGACTCCTCGTATCTTCGCGAAGTTATCGAAGACTACGCCAGAGAGGTCCTATTTGACCACGCAGTCGAAATACTCAAAGCCTTCAGGGAATATCCTTTCCTTGACGTGACAGGCGACCAGTTCGCGTGGCCCTATGCTGGCAAGAAATCGGAGTTCTCATTCGCCGATGAACTCTTCTGGGTTATGAAGCAAGAGCACGTCCCTGAATTGGCGATGTGGGGTTACGAACGCGAAATTTCCGTAGCGGCTCGCAAGCGTGCGGAAGACCTTTCCGAAGCAGAGGAGCGCTT
>JBASBA010000197.1:0-1655 GCA_049650885.1 Alteraurantiacibacter sp.
ATAGGCCAAACGGACGATCAGCGGCTTGCCGAGCCGGTCCCGCAGCGCCTGCAGCTTGTCGAGCGCGGGCTCGTTGATCAGCAGCTTGCCGGTACCCCGGCAGGCAATTTCGGCGGGCGAGAAGTTGGACCAGCGCCAGGCACTTTTTGGCAGGTCGCGCCAATGGTCGTAAAAGGTCGTGGTCATGGTTTCCTCCAAAAACGAAAAAACCCGCCACATGGGCGGGTTCAGGGTGGTGCGTGAGTTGTCGCGATGGGCGGCTAAGGACCGCCGCCGAATATCTTGAGCTTGATCGCGATGCCCGCGAGCAGCGCCAGCATCACGCCGGTGGTGATCATGCGGACGGCGGTCTGCATGGCGGTGCGGCGCACCAGCCGGATGCAATCGAGCAGCGACCGCAGATCACGGATGTCCAGCGCGGCCTCTTCACCATCGAGGCCAACATCGGCAAGCGCGCGCTTGGCGCCTTTCTCAGCGGCGCGTGCCAGCATGGCCTCGAACTCGGCGTCTGGCATGCGTACGAAACCCTGGTCGGATCGGGGTGGTGTCATGGGTCAATCCTCCCGCCGCTCAGCCAACCTTGCAGCCCCAGAAGGACGTGTGATCGGCGGCGAAGTAGCCGTCCGCGACCCGAAAATACCCCTGAAGCTCGACGGTATTGCCTGCGCTCAGCGGCACCATGGTCTGAAGCCAGATGGATGTGGCCAACGAAACATGGGTGGCCGAACTCTCTCCGAAGGAGCCCCGGATTTCTGTCGCACCGTTCAGCACCAGCCGCCCGCGCATGCGGGCCGTGGCGCTGGCGTTGATCTTGTAGAGAAGTGTGGCGCCGAAGAGGTAGGTGCCGTCGACGGGTGCGGTGAAGAGGCTGGTCCCAGAATCGAATGCGCCTTGGTCGTTGTAGTCGGTGTTATTCAGGCCGATCTTTGTCCAGGCTCCAACGCCGACATAGTTGTCATAGTTCGTGTAAGCCTTGAAGCGCGGCAGTTGCGGCTGGTCGACGATGCCGATGGTGTTGTCGACGCTGAGCCCGTCGAAGAAGGTGCTGCCGTCGGCCGAGACCGCGAGCCGGAACCTGTCCGAGCCGAACAAGCCCACCAGCGCCTTCGTCACGAAACCGGTCTGGAGCGTCAGCCCGAGATCGTCGCCAGCGGCCTCCTTGTTCATGGTGTAGAACAGATCGCCGGTTCCACCCTCTGCCACGGTCTTCGCCGTCCAGAGCGCGGCGTTCAGCTTGGCCGAGAACGGGTTCGACGCATTCGCCGTGGTTCCAAGTCCGAGCAGCGCCATGTTCTGCAGCGCGGCCGGTGTGGTTCCGACCCAGCCCGCGCCATCGTAGACGAGCAGCAGGCCCTCGTCCTCCACCCACACACGCCAGCCGGTGCGCGGTGGCAGGCGCAGCCAGGCGCCATCGGTCCAGAGCGCGACGTTCAGGTCCCAGCCCGCCCAGTCGCCCGTCGCGCCCGAGCCGACGATGTAGCGGTCGCCATCGACGGGGCTGCCGGGCGGCGCGGTAAGGTCCCGGTCGAGGACGGAGAGCTGGACGAGCCCGTCGAGCAGCCGCAGCGCCTCGTTGTGGGTGACATGCTTCTGGGCCTGCGCCGCCAGGATGTAGGGCAACAGGAGATGGGTCGTGGCGTCGGACAGGCTGTAGG